>JANNIB010000454.1:0-20908 GCA_031404695.1 Acidobacteriota bacterium | reverse complement strand
CGGCAAGCCCGACAAGGACGGCAAGAAGGTCGCGCTGGACGTCCAGGCCGGCGACACCATCCTCTTCGGCAAGTACTCGGGCCAGGAAATCAAGATCGATGGCAACGAGTACCTCATCATGCGTGAGGACGAAGTCCTCGCTGTGGTCGAGAAGTAAACCAGGTTCGGATCGAACGGAGACAGGCGCACATGGCGAAGCAGATTATTTACGGCGAGCAGTCGCGGCAGGCAATCCTCCGCGGCGTGAACCAGCTGGCCGACGCGGTCAAGGTGACGCTCGGGCCCAAGGGCCGCAACGTCGTCCTCGACAAGAAGTTCGGCTCCCCCACCATCACCAAGGACGGCGTGACGGTGGCCAAGGAAATCGAGTTGAAGGACCCGCTCGAGAACATGGGCGCCCAGATGGTGCGCGAAGTGGCGAGCAAGACCTCGGACACGGCCGGTGACGGCACGACCACGGCGACCGTGCTGGCCCAGGCGATCTATCGCGAAGGCGCCCGCAACGTGGTGGCCGGCGCCAACCCGATGGAGCTCAAGCGCGGCATCGAGAAGGCGGTCGAGGCCATGACGGCCGAGATCAAGAAGATGGCCAAGCCCGTCAAGGGCAACATGATCGCGCAGGTCGGGATGATCTCGGCCAACAGCGACCACACCATCGGCACCATCATCGCGGAAGCGATGGAAAAGGTCGGCAAGGACGGCGTCATCACGGTCGAAGAGGCCAAGACGCTCGAGACCACGCTCGAAGTCGTCGAAGGCATGCAGTTCGACCGCGGCTACCTCTCGCCCTACTTCGTGACCGACCCCGAGCGCATGGAAGTGGTGCTCGAGAACCCCGTCATCCTGATCCACGAGAAGAAGATCAGCTCGATGAAGGACCTGCTGCCCGTGCTGGAACAGGTGGCGCGCCTCGGCCGTCCCCTGCTGATCATCGCGGAAGACATCGAGGGTGAAGCCCTGGCGACGCTGGTGGTCAACAAGCTGCGTGGCACGCTGCACGCCGCCGCCGTCAAGGCGCCCGGCTTCGGCGACCGCCGCAAGGCCATGCTCGAAGACATCGCTACCCTCACGGGCGGCAAGGCCCTGACGGAAGACCTGGGCGTCAAGCTCGAGAACATCAAGATCGAAGATCTCGGCAAGGCCAAGAAGATCACGATCGACAAGGACAACACGACCATCGTCGAAGGCGGTGGCGACAGCAAGGCCATCGAAGGCCGCGTCAAGCAGATCCGCATGCAGGTCGAAGAGACCTCGTCGGACTACGACCGCGAGAAGCTCCAGGAACGCCTGGCCAAGCTCGTGGGCGGCGTCGCGGTCATCAAGGTGGGCGCGGCCACCGAGACCGAGATGAAGGAAAAGAAGGCGCGCGTGGAAGACGCCATGCACGCCACCAAGGCGGCCGTCGAGGAGGGCATCGTGCCCGGCGGCGGCGTGGCCCTGCTGCGCGCCAGCAAGGCGCTCGACAGCCTCAAGCTCGAAGGCGATCAGGCGGTGGGCGTGGCCATCATCCGTCGCGCCATCGAAGAACCCTGCCGCTGGATTGCCACCAACGCCGGACACGAAGGCTCGATCGTCGTGGCCAAGGTGAAGGAAGGCAAGGGCGACGAGGGCTTCAATGCGGCCACCGACGTCTACGAAGACCTGGTCAAGGCCGGCGTCATCGACCCCGCGAAGGTCGTGCGCAATGCCCTGCAGAACGCGTCGTCGATTGCCAGCCTGCTGCTGACCACGGAAGCCATCGTCGCGGAGATTCCTGAAGACAAGAAGGAATCGGCTGGCGGCGGCGGAATGCCCGGCGGCGGTATGGGCGGGATGTACTGACAGGCACTGGGGGCTAGGGGCTGGGGACTGGGGCTCGCCAAGAGCATCGGACTTCAGCTTCGCTCGACGCTCCAGTTCGACAGTTTCACTGGGCCCGGTGGTTTATCCACCGGGCCTTTTCTTTTGCCCGCCCCAGTCCCCAGTCTCCAGCCCCCAGCACCGCCGCAGGTGTTCGGCCCTGCAGTGGCCAAATAGGGGCAGGCGCTCAGCGAATGGGAAGCGCCCGTAGAAATTCGGCCAGATGCGGGCCGAACACCTGCGGCCGGGAGTGCGTCCCATGGCCGCGGGTCTCGTCGCTGGCCGGAATGAGGACGAACTTCGCCTTCTTCACGCGACCGACGAGGGCCTGCATCATCGGCAGCTCGGGCGGGTTCACGAAGTCGTCGGCAGAATTCAGCGCCAGCACCGGCGCGGTGATGTTCTCGAGATGCGGCGAGGGGTCGTAGTCTTCCGAGGCGCGGAAGTGGTAGATGGTGTCGTTGGCGTCAGTCGCCGTCAGACGGGTCGCGATCTGATCGTCGAGCCAGCGGTCGGCAGCCGCGGCCGTGCCGAACTCCTTCTGCCACAGCCGCGGCGTGCTGGTGGCGATGAGCAGGAAGCCGAGCGCGTTGGCCATGCCCCTGGGCGGCTCGGTGTATTCCCCACCCTGCCACGTCGGGTCGTTGACGATTGCATCCACCAGCAGCTTTCGCCACACGCGGTTGCGGCCGGCGATCTCGACCGGGTTGCTCGCCAGCGGCACCAGCCCGTCGGCGAAGGCGGGATACATGTAGCCCCACATCCAGGCGTGCATGGCCCCCATCGACGTGCCCATGACCAGCCGCAGGTGCGTGAGCCCGAGGCCTTCGGTGACCAGGCGATGCTGCAGCCGCACCATGTCGGCGTAGCGGTAGCGCGGGAAGCGCATGTGCAGGCCGTCGCTGGGCTTGCTCGACTGCCCGTGGCCGACGTTGTCGGGCAGGATGAGGAAGTAGCGCTCGGCGTCGAGCAGCTGGCCCTGGCCGAAGAGCAATCCGCCGTAACCCCCACCGGTGAAGCCGGCGCCGCTGCCGCCGGTGCCGTGCAGGATGAGCACGGCGTTCCTGACGACGCCGTCAGCGTCTTTGCGCGGCTGCCCGACGGTGCGGTAGTGCAGCCGGATTTCCGGCGCCACGTCCCCGCTGTCGAATCGCACGTCGCGCACGACGAAGTCGCGCTCGAGCGGCGGCGAGAACGTCGATTGCGCGGCGGCGCTGCGTGCCACGACCAGGATCACCGCCAGCATCAGCCCGCATCGCATGCGCATGTCGTCTCCGTGAGTCAGCTGGCCCGTCCGTGTTCGCTCGTCGCGCACCAACCGTCCCGGTCACCGAGCTCGCGGCCCCCAGCCCGAGCCCCGGATCCCGAAACCCGCCGGGCGGGTGCGCGGCTGCCTCACCTGACGAAGCGCACCCGAAACAGCTTCGGCCACAGCTTGCCGGTGATGAGAAACGTGTCGTTCGACGAATCGTGGGCAATGCCGTTCAGCACATCGGTGCCATAGCGCTCGGCCGGCGCCAGGAGGTTCGACGCGTCGATGGTGGCGGTGACCGCGCCGGTCTTCGGATCGACCCGCACGATGCGGTCGGTCATCCAGACGTTCGCGTAGACGTGCGTTCCGACGCACTCGAGCTCGTTCAGCTGATCGACCGGCTGGCCGCCGTCGCGGACCACGACCTCGCGTGAGGCGCGGAAGGTCTCGGGGCCGCGGAACGTCAGCCGGGCGCTGCCGTCGCTCATGACGAGCTCGCGGCCGTCGTGGCACAGCCCCCAGCCCTCGCCGCTGTAGGGAAACGTCGGGCCCTTCTTGAAGGTGTCGCGGTCGTAGGTGTAGACGGTCTCGTGTTTCCACGTGATCTGGAACAGGCGGGTGCCTACCAGGGCCAGGCCTTCGGCGAACACCGGTGCCGGCACGTCGAGCTTGCGCAGCACCCGCCCGCTCGCCAGATCGACTTCGCGCACGCTCGATCGCCCTTCGAGGCCGGTGCTCTCGAAGAGCCGACCGCCGGCGAGCACGAGGCCCTGCGTGAAGGCATTCGGGTCGTGCGGATAAGTCTGCACGATCTGCACGCGCAGCCGCTCGCCGGCGACGCGCTGCTCGATCCCGGCGCCGGGCGCCGCAGCCGCGGCTGCCAGCGCGGCCCGTCCTGTCGTGTCGCAGGCGATCGTGCCGAGCAGCGCCAGGCCCGCGAGCCCGGGCGCGAGCGTCTGAAAGAGGGAGCGTCTCAGCACCGGAACTCCTCAGCGCAGCGTAAACGACAGTTCGAGCACGACGCGCACCGCCACCGGCTCACCCAACCGCATGCCCGGAGCGAAGCGCCACTGCCGGGCGGCCTTGATGGCTTCCTGATCCAGACCGAACACGCCGTCGAGCGACCGGAGCACTTCCACCCGGCCCACCGATCCGTCGGGCAGGACCACCGCGCGCAGCGTCACGACGCCCTGCACCTTGGCGCGCATCGCCTCGGCCGTGTAGATGGGCTTGATCTCGCGCAGCAGGCGCGGCGAGGTGACGCCGTTGCCGATGTCGTATTCACCGCCGCCCACACCCGCCGTGCGGCCGTCGCCGAGACCGCGGCCATCGCCCGATCCCGACCCGCCGCCCGAGCCGGTGCCGCCGCCTCCACCCGTGCCGCTGCCGGCCGATGTCGAGGCCGGTGACTCGGCCACGATCGCGCCCGGCGCCTCGGTGGGCGCCGCCGCTGTCTGCACCGCGGGCAGCAGCACCTCCCGCGGCGGTTCTTCGACCTTCGGGTCGTCCTTGACCGGCTCGGGCTCGACCTCGACCGGCACGCTGACCTTTTCCTTGCCGGGCAGCTCGACCTTCTTGGCAGGTTCCGGGGTGTTGTCGCCCCCACCGCCACCGCCGCCGCCGGGGCCTTCCTCGGCAATCCAGACGATGTCGTCGGGCATGCGCTCAGGCACGAACTCGGCGACCTGCGGCCGCGGCATGAAGCGCACGGCCAGCAGCACCAGGACGACCATCGCGACGTGCGAGACCACCGAGGCGCCAAACGCGCCACCGAAGCGCTGCTGCTCGAAATCGAACGCGACGTCCTGCGGGCGGTCCAGCAGGAGGTGCGTCGGGCGTGCAGGCCCCCGATTGGCGGTGGCAGCCGTGCTCTGTGATTCGGGCATGCGCAGTCAGCGAAGGGTCGGGCGGCGCGTGCTCCAATTCTGACCGACGCTTCTCGCCGGAGACAAGGGCAATCGACGCGCGCCAACCACGGCTCCGCATCCTCTCCCTCTTTGGACGCTGCCGGACGCTTCCTTGGCGCATGGTCCGGATCCGCTGCCGAGCGGTGCTAGAATCGGGGCATGGCCACGCACGTGATTGCCCTCATCGGCCCGCTCGGTCTGCCGGAGATGCTCATCATCCTGGCAATCGTCATCCTGATCTTCGGCGCCAACCGCCTGCCGGAACTCGGCCGTGGCATCGGTGCCGGCATCAAGAACTTCAAGTCCGGCCTGAAGAGCGACGAGCTGCCGAAGTAGTCCCTGCCGGCGCGGCGCCCGGCCGCGTCACAGCACGATCCGCACATCGCCCATGCGGCGTGTGACCCGTTCCCTGTCCAGATATTCCAGCAGCGGAATCGCGTATTTCCGCGACACGTTGTAGGTGTCCTTGAAGGCCTTCACGTCGACGGTCGCGCGGCCATCGGCTGCCGCCGCCTTGCGGGCGCGGATCTCCGCCTTGAGCGTGTCGAGCGCGTCGCGATGGAAGACCAGGGTGTCGAGGCGCACGAGTTGCTTCGCCTTGACCTGCAACTGCAGCAGCTTCTCCACCGCCGCCGCTGGCCGCCGCGCCTCGTCCGCCAGGCCCGCGACATCGGGCGGCGCCAGGCCGGCGTCGCGAAAGCGGCGGTCGAGCCAGTCGGCGGTCGCCTGATCCGCGGCTGACAGCGACACGCGGTGCGAGGTGAGCGCCAGGGTATCGGTGGCGACGATGCGGCCGGCGGCCACCAGGCCCGCCACGACCGCGTCCACCACCGGCGCCGGGACGACCCTGAACCAGCGGCTGCGCGCGTCCTCGAGGCCCAGCCCCTGGGCCAGCGGCTGCGTGCGGTGGAAGTCGGCGAGGCCCGCCAGCATCACCGCCGTCGGGCGCTCGAGGGCCGCGGACGCCACCACCAAGGCGCCCCCGCGCACCGCCGTCCCGCCTGCCACCAGCGCGTTGACGCTGGCCGCGACCTCGTCGCGCGTCGCCCCGAGACGCTGCGCCAGATCCGGGAGAGACGCGCCGGACGGACCCGACGCCGCCACCAGCACCGCCAGCGCCGCCGCGCGATCGGCCGTCACATCGCCCCGCACCGCGAGCGCCGCCATGCGCGCCACGCCGCGCCCGGTGCGCACGCCGGGCCGTGGCGGCAACGGATCGAGCACGACGCCCCCGCCCACCGTGACCAGCGGCGAGTAGCTGCGCACGATCAACCGGTCGCCGCGCGCGACCACCGCCGGGGCTTCGAAGCGGAGGCGGACATCGGCCTGGCCGCCCGGTTCGACCAGGCCGGCGGCGCCGGCCACCGACACGCGGGCCAGCACTTCGGCGGTGCCCTGATGCACCCGGACGCGCGCGCCGTGCTTGAGCGCCATCCCCGGCAGCATCGTGAGGTGGACGTCGGCCCGACGGGTAATGGCGAAGGCGCCGGCCGGCGCCAGCACGCTGCCCCGCCGCACCTCCGCCACCTCCACGGCGGTGAGGTTCGCCGCCACCCTTTCGCCCGCCGTCGCGCGTGAACGGCCGCCGCCGTGCACGTGCAGGCCGCGCACCTTGACCGGCCGCTCGTCGGGCAGCAGCACGAGCTCATCGTCCACGGCGAGCGTGCCCTGCACGAGCGTGCCGGTCACCACCGTGCCGAACCCCTTGAGCGTGAAGGCGCGATCGACGGGAAGACGGGCCGCGCCGGCGGCGTTTCTCGCCGGCACGGCGCGCGCCAGCGTGGCGATCGCCGCGCGAAGTCCGTCGAGTCCCTCGCCCGTGAGCGCCGATACCGCCAGGATCGGCGCGCCGTCGAGGAACGAGCCCGCCACCAGCTCGCGGACCTCGGCGGTCACCAGGTCGGTCATGCCCGGCTCCACCGCGTCGGCCTTCGTGATGACGACCAGGCCGCGGCCCACCCCGAGCAGCCGGCAGATGTCGAAGTGCTCGCGCGTTTGCGGCATCACCGACTCGTCGGCCGCCACGATGAGCAGCACCAGATCGATGCCGCCGACGCCGGCCAGCATGGCGCGGACGAAGCGCTCGTGCCCCGGCACATCGACGAACGAGGCGACGACGTCATCGGCCACCGCGGCGTGCGCGAAGCCGAGTTCGATGGTGATGCCGCGGGCTTTTTCTTCCTTGAGCCGATCCGGGTCGGTGCCGGTCAGCGCCTTGACCAGCGCGCTCTTCCCGTGGTCGATGTGCCCGGCGGTGCCGACGACTACCGTGCGCATCAGCGTCGCCCCTTCTTCGCCGCGCTCCGCTCGCCTTTGCCGTCGCGCCGGCGCTTGCCGAGGCGCGGCGGGGCCGGCCGCCCCTTCTTCGGCGCCGCGAGACTGCGCCGCGGACCGCGCGCGCCCTCGTCGCGCCGCACGGTCTCGAGGACCTCGGCGATGCCGAGCTCGACCTGCCGGCGATCCATGTCCACGCGCAGCACCTGCACCCGCACGGCGTCGCCGAGGCGGAAGATCTTCTGCGTGCGCTCGCCGAAGAGCACCCGCGCATGTTCGTCGAAGCGATAGAAGTCATCGACCAGCGTCGAGACGTGGACCATGCCCTCGACGAAGTGCTCGGTCATCTGCACGAACAGGCCGAACGCGGTCACGCCGGTGATGTAGCCGGCGTAGAGCTCGCCGACTTTGTCGGTCATGAACCGGACCTTCTTCCACTGCAGCAGTTCGCGCTCGGCCTCCTGCGCGCGGCGCTCCATCGCCGAGGTGTGCTGCGCCACTTCCGGCAGCGCCTCTTCCAGTTCGGCGCGTCGCTCCTCGCTGGCCTGCCGGTGCCGCAGCTCTCGCAGCACGCGGTGCACCACGAGGTCGGGGTAGCGCCGGATTGGCGACGTGAAATGCGTATAGGTGTGCGCGGCGAGGCCGAAATGCCCGAGATTGACGGCGTCGTAGCGCGCCTTCTGCATCGTGCGCAGCATCAACGAGGCGATCGGCCGTTCTTCCGGCGTGCCCTTGATGCGATCGACGAGCTGCTGGAAATGCCGCGGATGCACGCCGCTCGGCGGGGCCTCGAGCCGCACGCCGAGCGAGGCGACGAACTCCTCGAACTCGAGAACGCGCAACGGGTCGGGCGCTTCGTGCACGCGGTAGAGCGCCGGCATCGCCGCGCTCTCCAGATGCGCCGCCACCGTCTCGTTGGCGAGCAGCATGAACTCCTCGATGATCCGGTGCGCGACGTTGCGCTCGGCGGCGACGATGTCGGCAATCGCGCCGTCGGCGTCGACCAGCACCTCGGCCTCCGGCAGGTCGAAGTCGATCGAGCCGCGGCGGCGGCGCCGCCCGTTCAACACCTCGAAGAGCTCGAGCATCAACTCGAAAGTGGGCACCAGCTCGCGCCAGGTCTCGCGCAGCGCCGGGTCTTTCGTGGCGACGATGCCGTTGACGGCGTTGTAGGTCAGGCGCGCGCGGCTGTGAATGACCCCGTCGTGCATTTCGTAGCGCACCACGTCGCCGTGGGCGTTGACTTCCATCAGGCAGCTCTGCACCAGCCGATCGACGTGCGGGTTGAGACTGCAGACGCCGGTCGCCAGTTCGTGCGGGAACATGTGCACGGCGCGCTCGGGGAAATACACCGAGGTGCCGCGCTCGAAGCCGTCGAGGTCGAGCGCGCTGCCTTCGCGCACGTAGTGGGCGACGTCGGCGATGTGGACGCCCAGCCAGTAATGCCCGTTCGGGCGGCGGCTGATCGAGATGGCGTCGTCGAAGTCGCGCGCGTGCTCGCCGTCGATGGTCACGATGACTTCGCCGCGGAAGTCGGTGCGCCCGGCGATCTCATGGGGATGGACGGCGCCGTCGCGGGCGCGGGCTTCGGCCACCGCGTCGGGGGCATGCTCGTCGGGGATGCCGTGCTTGCGCAGGACCACTTCGGTATCGACGCCGGGGTCGTCGAGCGCGCCGAGCACTTCCACGATCCGGCCGGCCGCTTCGGCCGTCGGTCCGGGCCAGCGCGTGATCTCGACCACGACCATGTCGCCATCGGCGGCCGTCAGCTGGTCGTCGAGCGCCACTCGGATGTCGGTATCGAGCCGGGCGTCGAAGGGCCGCACGAGCGCGATGCCGCGGCGGTCGCGCGTCAGGCGGCCGACGATGCGGGCGCTGCGCCGTTCGCGCACCTCGAGGATGCGGCCCTCCGGGCGGTCGGCTCCGGCGCCCGATTCCACCCGAGTTACCACGCGGTCGCCATGCAGGGCGCCGTTGCGGCGCGAGGCCGGGATGAAGACATCCGGGCCGCCCCCGTCAGGAATGACGAACGCGATGCCGCTGGCGTGGCCCTGCAGCTTCCCGGCCACGTCGTGCACGCGGTCCGGCAGGGTGTAGCGGTTCCCGCGGACGACCACCAGCTGGCCTTCGGCGGCCAGCGCCTTCAAGTCGCGGCGAAAGGTCGCCTGTGTCTCGCGCGGAATCTCGAGCAGGCGCGCCAGCTCGCGCGCGGTGGCCGGTGGACCGGCGGCGGCGCGCAGCTGCTGGAGAAGAGTCGGTCGATCGAAGGGGGCCACTGGACACTGGCGGCGGCACGCCGCGCGCTCAAGCGTATCAGGCCGGACCGGCGAGCAACACCTGCAGATCGCCGACGTTGGTGCCACTCGGCCCCGTCCGCACGAGATCGCCGGTGGCCGCAAAGTATGTGTAGCTGTCGTTGGCGTCGACCACTGCCCCGGCCGCGTCGGTCGGGCCATCGATGCCGTCAGTGCCCACCGAGGCCAGTACGGTGAGGGGCCCGTGGGCCGCGAGCATCTCGACGAGCGCGAGGGCGAACTCGAGATTTCGGCCGCCGCGGCCGCTGCCGCGCACGCGCACCGTGGTCTCACCGCTCGAGATGAGCGCGATGGGCCGTCCCGCGCCCGCGACGCGCGCCACGGCCGCGTCCCACCAGGCCCCCGCCGATGCCCGCGCCTCGCCGCTCACCGGCGCCTCGAGCACGACCGGGGTGAAGCCGCGGGCGGCGGCGGCGAGGGCCGCTCCGTCCATCGCCTGGCGGCGCCCGCCAATCACCTCGGCCGACGCGCGCGCCAGACGCGCGTCGCCGGCCTTCGGCGTGTCGTCGATGGCCCCAGCGAGCCCCGAAGCGATCACCCGCTGCACGTCGGGCTCCAGGCCGTCCCAGCCGCCGAAGCGGCGCACAGCGTCGGCGGCGTCGGCCCATGTGGACCAGTCGGGCACGCACGGCCCGGAGCCGATGACGCTCAGGTCGTCGCCGATGACATCCGAGATCGCGTAGGTCACGACCGCGCCGCGGCAGGCCGCGGCCAGGCGCCCGCCCTTCACCCGCGACAGATGCTTGCGCACGGCATTGAGGGCCGTGATGTCGGCTCCGCCGGTCATCACATGTGCCACCGCACGCTGTTTGATTTCGAGTGAGAGCCCGTCCACGGGCGCCGCCATCAAGGCGCTGGCCCCGCCGGAGAGCAGGCACACGAGGCAGCCGTCTTTGGGCACCTCGGCCGCGATGTCGAGCGCGAGGCGGGCCCCAACTTCACTGGCCGAGGTCGCAAACGGATGGCCGGCTTCGACCAGCGTTGCCGGCCATGCCCACTGCGACGGCCGTGCCGGCGCAATCACCACCGCCCGGGCGATGGGAAACGACGGCGCCGCCGCGAAGGCCTCGTACATTCCGGCGGCGGCCTTGCCGACGGCGACGACGTGGAGGGCGCCGCTGCGGCAGACGCTGGCAACGGCCACCGCAGCGGCGACCCGCGGCATCAGCACGCGCGGCGACACTGCCTCGACGCCGGCGGCGGCGATGGTCAGCGCGTCAGCGCGGCGGCGCGCGAGCAACGGGGCTAGTTGATGCGAAGGGGGTCGGTCCAAGCCGACAGCCTGGTCACGACGTCGAACTCTTTGAGCAGGCGGGCCACCACCTCATCGGCGTCGGCCTTGTGCGAGAGCGCGTCGATCTCCGAGATGATGCGGCAGAGAGCGACTTCGACCGATCGGATGGCGTGTTCCGAGAAGTACTCGCGCTGCGCGTCAAGGCACTCCTGGTGCTTGACGAACTCTTCCCGGTAGAAATCGATGAGGGACAGTACAGGAACGGCGGGGACGGGGCGGGCGCTCAGGAAGTACGGCATGGGGCCTCGGGTCCTGTGCATTCAATCTGCTTGTATTCGAGTGTAAGGCGGCGCCCGGCACCTGTCAACGGGCCAGCGGTCCCTGCGGATCCCACTTCCACGTCGCGAGGAGTCCGGCCGCGGCCCCGACGATCGCGCCCCCGAGGAGCAGCGCCGCGATGTCGGTCCAGATGAGCGGGCGCAGCGCATCCGGCCCGAGCGACGCGGCCAGCGGCCCCAGAGCCCGGCCAAGAGCCCGGCCCAGCAACGACAGGCCGCCCAGCGCCGCCAGCGCCCCGAGCCCGCCCTGAATCGCGCCTTCCATCACGAACGGCCCGCGAATGAACGCCACCGGCGCGCCGACCAGCGCCATGATGCCGATTTCCTCGCGGCGGGCTTCAAACGACAGCCGCACCACGGCGACCACTGTGGTCGCGGCACCGAGCACCAGGGCCAGCGCGGCAATCCAGCCAGCCGTGCGCAAGGCCGTGATCACGGCGATGAGCCGCGACAGCCATTGCCGATCGAAGCGCACGTCGGCCACGCCCGGCAGCGCCGTGAGACTCGCCGCCAGCGCGTCAGCTCCGCCGCTCATGCCGGCCTCCGAGACGCGAATCTCGAACGAGGCCGGAAACGGATTGGCGTCGAGCGACGAGGTGACGTCGCCCAGCTCCGGGAACTCGGCGCCGAAGCGCGCCAGCGCCTGTTCCTTGCTGACGAGCGTGACGCCGGCGGCGATGCCGCTGCGCTCGATGACCTGGCGGATGGCGGTCTGTTCGCTCTCGGTGGCGACGTCGTCGAGATAGACCGAGACTTCCGCCGCCTCCGACCAGCCGCCCGCCACCCGCTCGACGGTGCCGGAGATAACCCGGAACGCCCCGAGCATCGCAAAGGCCACGGCGATGGTGGCGATCGACAGCAACAGCGTCCAGCGGGCCCGCGCCAGGCTGGCGACCGCCTCCTGCCAGGCATAGGTGAGCGCCCTCATGCGTGGGCCCGGGGCGCGCGGCCCGATTCCAGGTGCAGCACCCGCCGGCCCACATGGGCGATGAGCGCGCGGTCGTGCGTGGCCACCAGCACGGTCGTGCCCGCGGCTTTGATGTCGCGGAAGACGTCCATGATCTCGAGCGACAGATCCGGATCGAGGTTGCCGGTGGGTTCGTCGGCGAGCACGACCTGCGGCTCGTTCACCAGCGCCCGGGCGAAGGCAATGCGCTGCTGTTCGCCGCCCGAGAGCTCCGGCGGATACGCCAGCGCGCGGTGCTGGAGACCGACGCCCTTGAGCACCTGATAGGTGCGGCGCCGCTGCTGCTCCACCGGCACGCCCAGCACGCGCATCACGAAGGCGACGTTGTCGAAGACGGTCTTGGTCGCGATGAGTTTGAAGTCCTGGAAGACGACGCCGAGCGAGCGGCGATACGCCTGCACCTCACCGGTCGAGAGCGTGGCCAGGTCGCGTCCTCCGACGGTCAGCGTGCCCTCGGTGGGCACCTCCTGGCGCAGCAGCAGACGCAGCAGCGTGGACTTGCCGGCGCCGCTCGGCCCCGTGAGGAACACGAACTCGCCCTTGTCGACCGTGAAGGACAGCCGGTCGAGGGCCGTGGCGTCGGTGCCGTAGATTTTCGTGACGTTCTGGAGTTCGATCACGTGAAGTCGCGCGGCCGGCGCGGGTCTCGCGCCGCCGCCGCCGACATAGTAGCAGGGCCGGCGACGCGCGGCGCCGCAAACTAGGTCACGGTGTGTCGAGCGTCGCGCGCAGCAGCTGACTCAGGCGTTTGGGATCGGCCTTGCCGCTCGACGCTTTCATCGCTTCACCGACGAGGAAGCCGAAGGTCGCCTTCTTGCCGGCGCGGTACTGCGCCACCGCGTCGGCCTGCGCGCCGATGACCTGCTGCACGATCGTGTGCAACGCGCCGTCGTCGGAGACCTGCGCGAGCCCCTCCGCCTCGACGATCGCGGCGGCCTGCTGCCCGGTGCCGTACATCTGCTCGAAGACGCCCTTGGCGACGGTGGTGCTGATGGTGCCGGCCTCGATGAGGCGGATGAGCGCGCCGAGCGCGTCGGCGGTCACGCCAACCTCGGCAATCGTCGCCTCGCGCGCCTTGAGCACGCGCAGCACCTCGCCCATCACCCAGTTGCTGGCCGCTTTCGGATTACCGCATGCCGTCGCCACCTGCTCGAAGTAGTCGGCGAGGCCGCGCGATTCGGTCAGCACGCCGGCGTCGTAGTCGGGCAGCCGGTAGGCCGCCACCAAGCGCGCGCGCCGGGCATCGGGCAGTTCGGGCATCGACGCCGCAATGCGCTGGCGTCTCTCCTCCGGCACCAGCACCGGCGGCAGATCGGGTTCCGGGAAGTAGCGGTAGTCGTGCGCCTCTTCCTTGCTGCGCATCGAGAAGGTCCGCCCGAGCGCGGAATCGAAGAGCCGGGTCTCCTGCACGATGCGCTCGCCGTGCGCGATGCAGTCGGTCTGGCGGGCGATCTCGTATTCGAGGGCCTTCTGCAGGTAGCGGAACGAGTTGAGGTTCTTCACCTCGACCTTGGTGCCGTAGGCGGCCTGGCCGCGCGGCCGCACCGAGACGTTGGCGTCGCAGCGCAGGCTGCCCTCTTCCATGTTGCCGTCGTTGGCGCCGATCCAGACCAGCAGCCGGCGCACGTTCTCGAAGAAGTGTGCGGCATCGGTCGGCGTACGCAAATCGGGTTCGCTCACGATCTCGATGAGCGGCACGCCGGCGCGGTTGAAGTCGACATAGGTCCGCTTGTCGGAGTCGGCAAAGCCGTCGTGCACGGACTTCCCGGCGTCCTCTTCCATGTGGATGCGCGTCAGGCGCACCGAGATCGGGCCGCCGTCGGCCTCGATCTCGACGTGGCCGCCGGTGGCCAGCGGCCGCTCGTACTGCGAGATCTGGTAGCCCTTCGGCAGGTCGGGATAAAAGTAGTTCTTGCGCGCGAAGATCGACGTCTCGTGCACGGTGCAGCCAAGGGCCAGCGCGGCGGCAACAGCCAGATCGACCGCCTGACCGTTGAGCACCGGCAGCGCGCCCGGCAGGCCCAGACACACCGGACAGACGTCGTGATTGGCCGATTCGCCAAAGCGGGCCGGACAGCCGCAGAAGATCTTGGTCGCGGTGCGCAGCTGGGCGTGAATCTCCAACCCGATGACGGGCTCGAGCGCAACTCTGGATGCGGTGAGACTCACACCCGCGGGCCGGCCGCAACCACCGCGGCATCGACGTCTGCGGCGAATGTCTTGAAGTTGTCGACGAACATCTGCGCCAGCCTGGCCGCCTGCGCGTCGTAGGCGGCGCCATCGGCCCAGGTACTGCGCGGATTGAGCACGCCGGTCGGCACGTCGGGACAGCTGGTCGGCACGTCCACGTTGAACACCGGATGGCGCTCGTACGTCACCGTGTCGAGAGCACCGGAGAGCGCGGCGCGGATCATGGCGCGGGTGTAGGCGATCTTCATGCGGCTGCCGACGCCGTAGGGTCCACCGGTCCAGCCGGGGTCCCCGAGCCCCACCCGCGACTGGTGCGCGGCGATCTGCTCGCCGAGCATCTTCGAGTTGACGTTGGGGTTCATCGGCAGGAACGGCGCCCCGAAGCAGGTGCTGAAGGTGGCGCTCGGCTCGGTCACGCCCTTCTCGGTGCCGGCGACCTTGGCGGTGTAGCCGGAGAGGAAGTGGTACATCGCCGCTTCGGGCGACAGGCGCGCGATCGGCGGCAGCACGCCGAAGGCGTCGGCCGTGAGCATCACGATCGTCGACGGGTGTCCGCCCTGGCCGCCGGCCACGGCGTTGTCGATGAACTCGATCGGGTAGGCGGCGCGGGTGTTTTCGGTGTACTTCGACGAGTCGAGGTCGAGCTCGCGCGTCGTCGGGTCGAACTCGACGTTCTCGAGCACGGTGCCGAAGCGCCGGGTGGTGCCGTGGATCTGCGGCTCGGCCTCGGCCGACAGGCGAATCGTCTTGGCGTAGCAGCCGCCCTCGAAGTTGAAGACGCCGCGATCGCTCCAGCCGTGCTCGTCGTCGCCGATGAGGCCGCGCTCGGGATCGCTCGACAGCGTCGTCTTGCCGGTACCCGAGAGGCCGAAGAACAGCGCCGTGTCGCCGCCGGTGCCGATGTTCGCCGAGCAGTGCATCGGCAGCACGCCCTTGAGCGGCAGCACGTAGTTGAGCACGGTGAAGATCGACTTCTTGTTCTCGCCGGCGTAGCTGGTGCCGCCGATGATGACTTCCTTCGCGGCGATGTTCACCGCAATCACGCAGTCGGACCTGGTCCCGTGCCGGGCCGGGTCGGCCTTGAACGTCGGCGCGCAGATGACCGTCCAGTCGGGGCGATGAGCGGCCAGCTCAGCGGTGGTCGGCACGATGAACAGGTTGCGCACGAACAGGCTGTGCCAGGCGTATTCACTGATCATCCGCACCGGCAGTCGATAGGCCGGATCGGCGCCGGCGTGCAGGTTCTGGACGAACAGGTCTTTGTCGGCCAGATGCGCCACGACGTCGGCGCGCAGGGCCGTGAAGTGCTCGGGCGCCAGGGGCCGGTTGACCTTGCCCCAATGGATATGGGCCTCGCTCGAGGGCTCCTTCACGAAGAACTTGTCATTGGGCGAGCGGCCCGTGTGCTGGCCGGTGCGGCAGACCAGGGGCCCCTCGGCGGCAATCACGCCCTCGCCGCGCTGGAGCGCCTGCTCGTAGAGCACCGCCGGGGTCAGATTCCAGTGCACCGAGCCGGTCGTCGAGATGCCATGCGCGTCCAGTCCGGTCGTTCCTTGCGTCGAAGCCATTAGGTCTCCCGCGGCCGCGGGCAAATTTGCGGCCCAATTTACTGTGATCGTATTGAGCATGTTTACGAGAAGTCAATACGATGCCGGGTCTTGATAGAATCTGTAAACGGCGTGACCTCGCCGAGCGTATCCATCCATGACAGGCATGCCCTCAGGCCCCACCCGTGCAGCCGCGACGACCGACGACGCGTCGGCCGTGGCAGCCGACATCAAGGGATTGCTGGAGGCGGGCCACCGCGACGCCGCCGCCGAACGCTTCGGCGATCTCGTCGGCCTGTGGCAGCGGCGGGCCGTGCGGCTCGCGTATTACTACCTGGGAAACGCCGCCGACGCCGACGAAGCGGTGCAGGACGCGTTCGTGAAGGTCTACGCACACATGCCATCATTCCGGGCCGATCTGCCGTTTGACGCGTGGTTCACGAGGATTCTCGTGAATACGTGCCTCGACCGGCTGAAGAGCCGCCGGCGGACCCCCGGGGCGTCGCCGGCCGACGTGCTCGCCGCCGACGCGCTCGACCCGGCGCCGGGCCACGAGCCGTCGCCGGAACGACGGCTGCTGGCCGAATCCGCCTGGCATGCGGTGTCGGAGGCGGTGCGCGGCTTGCCCACGCGGCAGCGGGAAGCCTTCATGCTGTGCCACCTCGAAGAGGCGTCGCCCGGTGACGCCGCGCAGATTCTGGGGATGAACCCCGCGACCCTGCGGGTCCATCTTTTCCGCGCGCTGCGCAAGCTGCGCGGGGTGTTGGGAGCGCCCTGATGCGACTGTTCCGACGCCATCTCGATACCGCCGACCTCGGGCTGAGCCTCCTCGAGACGCCCGACAGCCGCGCCGTCGCCCATCTCGCCTCCTGCCCGCAGTGCCGCCGCCGGCGCGAGCGGCTGGCGACCCGCCTCGAGGCCACTCGCCTGGCCGCCCGGCAGGACGCCGATGCCGCCTTCACGCCGGCGGACCTGGAGCACCAGCGCCACTCGATTCTCCAGCGCATCGGCCGCCTGGGGGTCGCCGCGCGGGTGCTGCCCTTCCCGGCCGGCCCTCCCGCGGCCTACCGGTCAGCGCCGCCGGGCGCCGATCGCCGCTGGGTGCTGGGTGCCGCCGCGGCCGGGCTGCTGCTTGGTATCGCCGTGGGTCGCCTGCCCGGCAACGGGCCGGGACTGCGCCTCGACACCCCGGCGGCACCGGCCCCGCTGGTTGCCAAGGCCGAGCCGGCTCCGGATCCGCGCCGGGACGACATGCTGCTGAGCGACGTCGAACAGCTGTTGACGCGTGAAACCCGTCCGGAGTTCGAAGCCCTCGACGGCCTGACTCCCATCGCCTACGAGGCTCGATAACCCGCGTGCCGTCACTCATCTTCAAGAAGGGCCTCGACCTCAAGCGCGAGGTCGCCGGCCAGCTCGCTGCCAGCTATCACAGCGATCTGGTGGCCGAGATCAAGGCGCACGACTACCGCTTCGAGTCTGGGCGCCTCACCATCCATCTGGCCCGCGAGTTCGGCTTCTGCTACGGCGTCGATCGAGCCGTCGACTACGCCTATCAGGCACGTCTCAAGTTCCCGTCGCGCCGCGTGTTCCTGACCGGCGAGATCATTCACAACCCGCACGTGAACGATCAACTGCGGTCGCAGGGCATCCGTTTCCTGTCGGATGCCGGCGAGTCGTGGCAGGCGCTGACGGCCGACGACGTCGTCATCCTGCCGGCCTTCGGCGTGACGGTCGAAGACCTGGTGCGGCTCGATACCCTCGGCTGCACGCTGGTGGACACGACGTGCGGCTCGGTGCTGAACGTGTGGAAGAACGTGAAGCGTTACGCCGCCGACGGCTTCACCTCGATCATCCACGGCAAGCACTGGCACGAGGAAACGCGCGCCACCGCCTCACAGGCCGTGCAGGTCAGCGGCGGGCACTATCTGGTGGTGCTCGACCGCGCCGAAGCCGACGCAGTTTGTGCCTTCATCACCGGCGCGCCGGCGCCGGGCAGCGAGGCCCGGGCGGCGCTCCTCGAGCGATTCCGCGACGCCTGCTCGCCCGGCTTCGATCCCGATCTGCATCTGGCGCGCATCGGCTGCGCCAATCAGACCACCATGCTGAGCACCGAGTCGTTCGCGATTGGCGAGCAGTTTCGCGCCGCCATCCGCCTGCGCTACGGCGCCGACGCGGAGAGCTCGCATTTTCGCGCCTTCGACACCATCTGCAGCGCCACGCAAGACCGTCAGGACGCCGTGGTGGCGATGCTGGCCGAGCGCCACCTCGACGCGATGATCGTCATCGGCGGCTACAACAGCAGCAACACCTGCAACCTGGCGCGGATCTGCGCCGCGACGGTGCCCACCTACCACATCGCGGATCCGAGCGGCCTGCTGTCGTCCGACGCCATCCGGCACCGCCACGTCCGCACCAAGGCCGAGGTGGTGTCCACTGGCTGGCTGCCAGGCGGCGCCGTCACCATCGGGCTGACGTCGGGGGCCTCGACGCCCGACAATCTGGTCGAAGCCGTGGTCCGTGCGCTCACCGCGTTCACGGCCGAGCCGGCCACCGGCGTCGCGCCGTAAACGCCGCCACGTCCCGGTCGTAATTCAGTCATACCCATGCCGCGATACCTCTCCGTCCCCATGTGCGCGCTGGTCGCGGCCGTGCTCCTGGCCTGGGGCCCGGCCCCGGCCGCGGCACAGAGTTTCAAGTGGTGGCAACACGAGACGTTCCAGCGCGAGCTGGTGCTCTCGACCGAACAGGTCTCCCGCCTCGAGGAGATCTTCCAGGCCGCCGGGCCGGCGATGCGCTCCGGCAAGAGCGCGCTCGACAAGCTCCAGAGCGACCTGTCGGCCATGGTCCAGGACGCCCGCGCCGATGACGCCACGGCCACCGAGCTCATCGTCCGGGTCGAAGCCGCGCGCGGCGACCTGGGCAAGACGCGCGCGCTGATGCTCTACCGCATGCGGCGCGTGCTGACCTCCGACCAGCATTCCAAGCTCAAGGTGCTCTTCGACGAGCGTGAGCGATCCCGACGCGGCCACTCCAAGGCCAAGCCCGGCGCCTAGCCCGGCACGAAGGTTTTCAACGATGACGAGACGTGGTCTTTCCCTGGTGCTGGCCGTGTCAGTGGCCACCACCGCGGCAGTGCCCGCCGGCGCACAGGATGCGAGCCGGCATGACACGATCGTGCGCGAAGCGGTGGCGCGCTTCGAAGCCGAGATCCTGAAGCACAGCGTGGCGGCCCCGGCCGCCGTACGCCAGACCGGCGCGCCCCGCGAGCTGCGCCTGGTGGATGTCGTGGAACTCGCCCTCAGGCAGAACCTGGACATCGCCGTCGAGCGCCTGACGCCGCAGGCGGCGGACTTCCAGGTGGCTGGCCTGCGCAACTTCTATCTCCCGCTGGCCAGCTCCACGTTCGGCCAGCGTCACCAGGTCAACCCGGCCACCAACACCCTGGCCGGCGGCAACCGGGTCGTCAACGACACGACCACCTACAACTTCGGCGTTACCCAGGAGATGCCGTGGGGTGGCGGCAACTTCAACCTGGCATTCGGCAACACCCGCCAGGCGACCTCGAACCAGCTCGCGAACTTCAATCCCGCGTTCAACAGCAGCCTGAATGCCACCTTCACGCAGCCGCTGCTGCGCGACTTCGGCATCGACAACAACCGCCAGCAGCTCGCCGTCGCGCAGATTAATCGCGACATCGGGCAGGAGACGCTGCGGGCCACCATCGCCCAGACGATCGCCAATGTCAGGAACGCCTACTGGGAGCTGGCCTACGGCCGCGCCGCAGTCGACGTCGCGCAGCGCTCGCTCGACCTCGCGCAGAAGCTGGTCGAAGACAACCAGGCCCGGGTCGAAGTCGGCACCCTGGCCCCGATCGACGTCGTGCAGGCCGAAGCCGAGGCCGCCAACCGGCGCCAGACCCTGGCCCAGGTCGAGGCCACGCTGGCCACCGCCGAGCTCACCCTGAAGCGCCTCATCGTCAACGGCACCAGTGATCCGTTGTGGACGCAGGAGCTGCGTGCGACCGACCTGCCGCAGCTCGAGGCGCCGCCGCTCGATGTCGAAGCCGCGGTCCGGGCGGCGCTCGAGAAGCGCACCGATCTGGCGACCGCGCGTAAGAACCTCGACAGCAACGACGTGACGCTTCGCTTCTGGCGCAACCAGTCCCGACCGGCACTCGACCTGCAATTGAACTACGGCGCCGCCGGCCTCGGCGGCCAGCGGCTCGAGCGCACCGGCTCCGGCGTCACGGCCCAGACCACCGGCGTGATCATTCCTGGTGGCTACTTCGATGCGTTGCGGCTGATCCGCAGCCAGGACTTCCCGACCTGGAACGCGGCGCTCACGGTCAGCTACCCGCTCGGCGGCAACAACGCCGAAGGGCAGTATGCCCGCAACCGGGTGCTGCGCACGCAGCAGTCCACGCGCCTGCGGGCGCTCGAGCTGCAGGTGGCGACCGAGGTGACCAATGCCGCGATTCAGGTGCAGACCAGTCTGCGCCGGGTCGACGCCTCGCGGGCGGCGCGCGCGCTGGCGGAGCGCCGGCTCGAGGCCGAACAGAGCAAGTTCGAGGTGGGCCTGTCGACCAACTTCTTCGTCGTGCAGGCGCAGCGGGATCTGGCCGACGCGCAGAACGTCGAACTGCGGGCGCTCACGGATCTGCAGCGCGCGCTCGTGACGTTCGAGCGCGCCCAGGAAGCGCCCGCCGGCGGCGGCGGCGGGGCGGCCGGTGGCACGACCGGCACCACCTTCGGCACCGGCGCGGCCGGCGGCGGCGCGAACCAGGGCGGCGGTAACTAGTGGGACGGCAACCTCGCGGATCGCGTCTCACGGAAGGTGTGTCAGGCGGAAGAGCTATGCGTAGCACGGTGTGGATGAGACTGGGCATCGCGGTGATGGCAGGAAGTGTGCTGGCCACGATCGCTTGCTCGGACGCGCCGGCGGCGCCCCAGGGCGCGCAGGCTGGGGCCCCGGGCCAGGGCGGTGCCAACGCGGCCGGGCGACCGGCGGGCGGTGGTCAGGGCGGCCAGCGCCCCGGCGGTCCCGGC
>JANNIB010000453.1:0-3037 GCA_031404695.1 Acidobacteriota bacterium | reverse complement strand
ACACCGTGGCCCCGCAGAATTGCTACATCTGCAAGCGTGATTACTTCACGGTGCATCACTTCTACGATCAGCTCTGCCCGCCCTGCGCTGACCTGAACTTCCGCAAGCGGACGGAAACGGCCGATCTGCGCGGACGGGTGGCGCTCGTCACCGGCGGGCGGGTCAAGATCGGCTACCAGGCCGGTATCAAGCTGCTGCGCACCGGGGCGCAGCTCATCGTGACCACGCGTTTCCCGCGCGATTCCGCGGCGCGGTATGCCGCCGAGCCCGACTTCCACGAGTGGGGCCATCGGCTCGAGATCTTCGGCCTCGACCTGCGCCACACGCCGAGCGTCGAGGGCTTCTGCCGGCACCTGCTGGCGACCAGGTCGCACCTCGACTTCGTCATCAACAACGCCTGTCAGACCGTGCGGCGGCCGCCCGGATTCTACGAGCACATGATGGCCGCGGAGGGGGCGGCGCTCGACGCGCTGCCCTCACCAGCGCGGGCGCTCGTCGGCGCCTACGAAGGCCTGCGCGGCGCCGAGATGCTGCCCGGCGCCAGCCTCGCGGTGGCGTCGCGATCGGGGCTCGCCATGGCCGGCGTCACCCACGCCGCGGCCCTGTCGCAGGTGGCGCTGCTGCCGGATGACCTCGCCGCCGGCCGCGATCTCTTTCCCGAGGGCCGCCTCGATCAGGACCTGCAGCAGGTGGACCTGCGCGACCGGAACTCGTGGCGGCTCCGGCTCGACGAGGTGGCCGCCGTGGAGTTGCTCGAGGTGCACCTGGTGAACGCGGTGGCGCCGTTCCTGCTCAACGCGCGGCTCAAGCCGCTGATGCTGGCCGGGCCCGGCTGCGACAAGCACATCGTGAACGTGTCGGCGGTCGAGGGCCAGTTCTACCGCCGCTTCAAGACCACCCGTCATCCGCACACCAACATGGCCAAGGCCGCGCTCAACATGATGACGCGCACCTCGGCCGCCGACTATCACGCTGACGGCATCCACATGAACAGCGTCGACACCGGCTGGGTGACCGACGAAGACCCGGCGCAGATCGCGGCCCGCAAGACCGCGGAACACGGCTTCCATCCGCCGCTCGATATCGTGGACGGCGCCGCGCGCATCGTCGATCCGATCATCGACGGCATCAACACCGGCACCCACGTGTGGGGACAGTTCCTGAAAGACTACCGGCCCACCGACTGGTAGCGCCGACGCGACCGAGGCGTCACGGGCGATGTCTCGATGTGAATGTTGTCAGTGACCAGATGCGACGTGCTGGGTTCTAATGTCGGTCAGCAATCCGGCCCGCCGCCCGTCGCGACGCGCCCTTCCAGAACCGGGAGTGCCCATGGCGAAACGCAAGACCGCTCCGACGCCGGTGGCGAGCCGCATCGCGACCTTCATCGGCGCCAGCGCCGGCAAGCTGGCCAACCGCACCGACGAGCTCACGGCGCAGGTCGCACAGGCGAAGGCGGCGGTCGCGACCGCAGGCGTGCAGGCGGGCGACGCCGTCGGCAAGGTGGCGGCGCGGGCCTCGACCTCGAAGCGCCGCGCGCAGAAAGCGGTGCGCAAGACCGTCAAGCAGGCCGCCCGGGCGGTGTCGAAGACCCGGGCCAGCGCCGCGAAGAAGTTCGCCACGGCGAAGAAATCGGTCAAACGTGGCGCCGCCAAGGCGAAGAAAGCGCTGACCTGACACGCGCGGACTCGCGACGGCATGCGCACCATTTATTCCGCTCGTCACCACCGTCATCACGGCCGCGCCGAACTCATCGACGGCACTCTGCAGCCATGCTTCGAGATGCCGCGCCGGGCGGAGATGATCCTGGCGCGCGTGCGCGAGGTCGGCCTGGGCGAGGTCGTCGAGCCGCGAGCCTTCGGCCTCGACCCGGTGCGGCGCGTCCACGACGCCGGATTCGTGGGCTTCCTCGCCACGGCGTGGGCCGACTGGACGGCCCTCGGGCGCACCAACGACGCCCTGCCGCTCGTCTGGCCGGTGCCGAGCGTGCGGCACGATCGTGTCCCCGACCACATCGACGGCCGCCTCGGCTTCTACTCGTCGGACGCCGGTGTGCCGATCACCGCCGGCACCTGGGACGCCGTGCAGGCGAGCGCCCACGTCGCCCTGACCGGCGCCGAGATGATCCTGGAGGGCGCGGCGAGTGCGTTCGCGCTGTGCCGCCCGCCGGGACATCACGCCGCAGCGGCGGCGATGGGCGGCTACTGTTATCTGAACAACGCCGCCATCGCCGCGCAGCATCTGCGCGACCGCGGCCTCGCGAAGGTCGCCGTCCTCGACGTCGACTACCACCACGGCAACGGCACCCAGCAGATCTTCTACGGCCGCGACGACGTGCAGTACGTGTCGCTCCACGGCGATCCGGGCCGCGCCTACCCGTACGTGACGGGATACGCCGACGAGCGCGGCGCCGGCCGGGGTGTCGGCGCAAACCTGAACGTCCCGCTCGCAGCAGGTACCGATGACGACGGCTACCTCGACGCCTTAGGTGGGACGCTCGACGCAATCGCGACGTTCGGGCCCGGCGTGCTGATCGTGTCGCTCGGCGTCGACACCTACCACAACGACCCGATCTCGGATCTCGCGATCACGACCGACGGGTTCCGGCGACAGGGCGGGCTGGTCGCCGACCTCGGACTTCCGACGGTCGTGCTGCAAGAGGGCGGCTACGACGTCGACGCCATCGGCGACAACGTCAGAGCCTTCCTCCTCGGGATGTCGGCGATCAGTTGACCAGACCCTCCGCTTGGAGCCACGAGAGCGCCACGGCGTCAGCATCCTCGAGCTCGATCCCGACGCGTCGGTTCAGTTCGGTGAGCTCTGCGGTGTCGAGGCTGGCGCTGATCTTGTTGATGAGCGCGGCGAATGCGTCGCCATAGGTGTCGACCAGCTCCTGCGATCCGACCGGAACGATGTTGTCGGCATTGATCAAGCCCTTGTCGTCCTTCAACACCACCCAGCCCTTGTCGGCGATGGTGCCGTCGGTGGAGAACAGGATCGCGACATCGATCTCGCCGCCGTCGAGGGCAGCCACGGT
>JANNIB010000452.1:0-2148 GCA_031404695.1 Acidobacteriota bacterium | reverse complement strand
GGCGCGGCCGTTCGGCCGCCGATGCGGTCGAGCTGATGAGCATCGCGTGGAACTACCGCCGCGAACACCTGCGCCTGTCGCAGCGCTCGCACTCGGTAATCACCAACGGCGGCGACCAGCCGAACGTGGTGCCGCGCACCGCCAGCATCTGGTTCTACCTGCGGGAGAACGACCAGCCGCACATCCAGGAGCTGTGGGACATCGCCAACAAGATGGCCGACGGCGCCGCGCTGATGTCCAACACGAAGTGGACGTCGCGCATCCTCGGCACCGCCTATCCGCAGCACTTCAACAAGCCGGTGGCCGAAACGGTCTACGCCAACATCCAGAAGGTCGGCTTGCCCGAGTGGAGCGAAGCCGATCAGACGCTGGCCAAGGCGTTGCAGAAGGAACTGGGCAACCCGACACAGCCAGGGATGGCGACCAAGGTGGCCGAGATGGGCCAGCCGGTGAAGCCCGAGGACAACATGGGCGGCGGCTCCGACGACATCGGCGACGTCTCGTGGAACGTGCCCACGGTGACGCTGCGCTACCCGGCCAACATCCCCGGCCTGCCCGGCCACAACTGGTCGAGCGGCATCGCCAGCGCCACGCCGATCGCCCACAAGGGCGTCGTCGCCGGCGCCAAGGTGCAGGCGATGACGATTCTCGACCTGCTCACCAAGCCCGAGCTCATCACGCAGGCGTGGGATTACTTCAACAACGTGCAGACCAAAGACGTGAAGTACATCCCGTTCATCAAGAAGGACACGCCGGCGCCGATCTTCCTGAACGAGAGCATCCTCGCCAAGTACCGCGAGCAGATGAAGAAGTTCTACTACGACCCGAGCAAGTATCCGACCTATCTGGATCAGCTCGGCATCAAGTACCCGACGGTGCGCACGACGCCGACGTCGCCGCAGCCGCAGCAGTAGCGTGACGCCGATCGCGTTCGCCCGGGAGCTCGCCGCCACGCTGGCGGCGAGCCTGCCCGAGGGCTTCACCGCGAGTGCCGAGGGCGAGCTCATCACGATCGAGCCACCCGACGGCATTGCCGTGGCCACGGCCCTAGATATCGAGGCCGATGACAGCGGCGACTTCGAGGTCTATGCCGAGGCCGCAGAGGGCGTGCTGAGCCTCGCCCAGGATGTCATCTGCGAATCTCTCGACGCGACCTGGCCGGCACCCGACGGCGGGTCCGTGGACCTGCCGATTCCCGGCGCCCGTGTCGACGGCGCTGTGATGCAGCTCTGGTACGGCGATGAAGACGCGCCGGTGCTGCGTCTGACGGCGATCGTCCTGCAGGCGTAGCCGCCCGTTCGTATGACGCTGCGCGATACCGGTGCCGCCGCGATCAAACTGCTGGGACTGTATTTCGCCAGCCGCGTCGTGGCGCTCTACTTCGCGCTGATGCTGACGCCGTACCTCATCTCGCCGGCGGCCTTTTCGATGAGCGACCCGGCGCTGGCCACGAGCGTGTCGTCAGCCGTCGGCAGCCTGGCCGTGGCCCTCATTGCCCTCTTCGGCGCCGACCGGATCGCCGCGCGGCTGTTCCCGGCAACACCGTTCGCTGTCGGCCTCAGTGGCCAGGACCTGCTGCGTGTCGGCATCGCGCTGCTCGGCCTCTGGATGTGCCTCGACGCGGTGACGGCGTTGCTGCGTGCCGCCGGTGCGATGGTCTTCTACTGGCACCTCCAGGTGCCCAACGCGTCGCTGGAGCGGTCGTGGCCGCAGGCACTCGCCAATATCTTCACGCTCGTAGCGGGTGCCGTCGTGGCGCGTTCCGCGCCAATGTTGGCGGCGCGGTTGGATGCTGCCTGAGTCCGCCAGCACGTTCAATGAGCCTGACGTGTAGTCATGCTTCGCCGCAGTTCGTCCTCTCGTCGATACGACGGCGGAGGGCTGGCCCGGCTCCCGCGTCTGGCCCTCCCCACCCCACGACGCACAGTCCGCGTCGCGGGGGCCCCGGTCCGCAGGCCGTCAAACGCCACCGGGGGCGAGTGTCGATTGAAGCGCGGGGCCCCGGGCGGTGCTGCGCGAGGTGATTCATGCTTCGCCGCTGCGCCTGAACACCCCACGCGGACTTCGGCGCCGCCTCGGCGTTTGACGACTGACGCACGCGCGGCCTGCTCCGGACGGCCGCGGGAGCCGGGCCAGCCCTCCGCCGTC
>JANNIB010000451.1:0-1766 GCA_031404695.1 Acidobacteriota bacterium | reverse complement strand
ATAGCCGGCCAGCAGCCAGGAGGCGCCCACTGCCCCTGCCGCCAACCCGGCCGTGAGGAGGGCGCCGGTCTCAGCGCCCACCAGGCGCACCACCGCCGTGGGAGTCGCGCCGAGCGCCATCCGCACGCCGATCTCACGGATTCGGCGTTCGATGCCGTACGCCAGCGTGCCGTACACGCCCACCGCCGCAATCACGAGGCCGAGTGCGCCGAAGAGGCCGGCGACCCACGCGTCGAAGCGCCGCCACTGGGTCTGCTCGTCGAGCATCTCCACCATCGTCTGCACCCGGCGAAGCGGCACGCCGGGAAAGGTCTCAGCCGCTGCGGCCTTGATAACGGGAAGGACCACGAGCGGATCGGCTGTGGTGCGCACGAGGAGCTGCCCACTTCGCTGCCGCGAGCCGGTCGCGAGGAGCGCGTTCACCTCGGGATCGATCGGCCGCTCGATCTGGGCGCCGCGCACGTCTGGCACGACGCCAACGATCTCGTAGTCCCGCCCCGATAGCGCCAAGGTTCGCCCCAGAGGCGACTCACCCTCGAAATACTCGCGGACGAATGCGGTGTTCACGACCGCCGGCGGGATTGCACGTCTGCGGTCTGCCATTGCGAACGCCCGACCACTCGACGGCACGACGCCCAGGACCGAGAAGTACCCCTCCGAGACGAACCGTGTCACAACCACGGCGTCCTCGCCCAACGAGCGACCCGCGAGTGACAGGTCCATCCGCATGACTGAGCCTGCCAGCGGCGTGCCTCCGACGACGAAGGCGGCATGGGCGATCCCAGGGGCCTGGCTGAGGCGATCGACCAGATCCAGCACGCGCGGCAAGACGTCTGGCACCGCCGCTCCGCCGCCGGCGGGGACGCCAATCGCAATCGACATCCCCACGCGCTGAGATCCTTGCGCTGGCGACAGGCCCGCCGTCAGAAGACGCTCGGTGGCAAATCTAGGGTCGATCGTCAGCACGGCGACGAGGCTCCGCGTCCACAAAGTCGCGGCCACGAGCAGCACCATGGCCAGGGCCACCTCGGCGACGACGAGCGCGCGGGTGAGGCCGCGGCCGGACCGCCCAGCCACGGTGCGCGCGCCATCGTGCAGCAGGCGGGCCACCCGCGGACTCGTGAGATACCAGGCGGGCGCCACGCCCACGGCGAGTCCGCACAGTGTCGCCGCGAGCGCCATGACGCCCAGCACCCTGACATCGAGCGCGGCTTCAGCCACCCGCGGCAGGCCCACGATGGCCGTTTGCAGCAGGTCGATGCCCCACGAGGCCACGACCAACGACGCCACCGCGCCGACCAGGGTCAGCAGCAGGTTCTCGACCAGCAATTGCCGGAACAGTCGGACGCGCCCGCCGCCGAGCACCGCCCGCACGCTCATCTCGTGCGCGCGGCTGTCGGCGCGCGTCAATTGCAGCACGGCCACATTGACGCACGCGATCAAGAGGACACAGGCGGCGCCGCCGAAGATCATCCACAGCCACGCCGACCACTCCTCGCCGACGACGTCGTCGAGCGCCGGCACGACGCGCACGTGTGAGCCGCCGTTCCACTCGGAGTAGGCCATTCGCAGTCTGGCCGCGACTGCGTCCATCTCGGTCTGCGCCGCCTCGAGGGTCGTGCCGGCGCGCAGTCGGCCGATGACGGTGAGATAGGACGACGAGACGCCCGGCGTTCGCAGGCGCTCGCTCTCGGGAAACACCAGCGGGACCCACGCGTCGGTCGCCGCGCCTGCACCCGGCACGTAGGACATGGGAGGCAGCACGC
>JANNIB010000450.1:0-7640 GCA_031404695.1 Acidobacteriota bacterium | reverse complement strand
AGCTCGTCGGAGAGCTGGAGGTTCGCGCGCGCCGCCTTGATCGGGTCGAGGTCGCCGATCATGTCGGCAATCGTCACGTCGGGCGTCGCAAGCTTCTCGACGTAGCGCGCCTCGCGCCGCAGCCACCTGCCGCAAGCGCAGCCACACCCGACAGGAGTTGCTGCGAGGTGGCGCCCACCAGGATGCTGCCGGTGATCGCGATCGCCAGCAGCGGAATCACCGGGCCGAGCGGCGCGGTGAACTGCGCCGGGGCGACGCGGTCGGCGCGATCGGCGCGGCGCAGCCGCAGCGTGGCGCCGCAGGTCGACAGATACACCACCAGGCGCGCCACCGCGCTCACGGCAGCGAGGAACACGAACGAACCGGTCAACGCCAGCACCACCAGCACGATCGACGTGAACCAGATGGCCACGTAGGGCGTACGGAACTCCGGGTGCACCTTGGCGAACACGGCTGGCAGGTCGCCGTTTTCCGCCAGCGCGTAGACCGTGCGCGAGCCCGAGAGCAACTGCCCCATGTTGTTGCCGGTGGTCGAGATGACCGATCCGAGGCTCACCAGCAGTCCGCCGAAGGCGCCCATGATGATCGCCGAGGCGTCCGCAATCGGGGTGGTCGTCGCGGCGATGTCAGGCAGCAGGCCGGTGGCGACCGCCGCCGTCAGCGTCATCACCGCCGACACGATCAGAATCACTGCCACGAAGGCAAACGGCACGTCTTTCTTCGGGTTCGAGGCTTCCCCGGCCGGAATGCCGGTGACCTCATAACCGCCGTAGGCGAAGATCAGCAGCAGCGCCGCCTGTCCGAGGTTGCCGAGCGGCACCGGGCCCGACGGCACGACGCGGCTCCAGTCGGCGAACCACACGCCGACGAGCGCGAAGATGACCAGCGGCAGCAGCTTGCCGATGGTGAAGAAGTTCACCAGCCACGACGTCTGCTTGATGCCGCGCAGGTTGGCCCAGGTGAGGCCACCCAGCACGGCCAGGATGACAAGCGCCCGCGGCGTGCCCGTGGACAGCACCGGCCAGTAGTAGCCGAGCGCCAGTGCCAGGCCGTTGATGACCGAGGCCCCGCTCGAGACGCGGCTGAACCAGAGCATCCAGCCCACTTCGAAGCCCACGAAGCGGCCGAAGGCGGCCCGCGCCGGGCCGATCGGGCCACCGGTGCTGTCGAAGCGGCTGCCGACTTCGGCGAAGCACAGCGCCACGAAGAGCGACGCCAGCCCGACGCCGAGAAACATCAGCGGCGCCCAGCTGCCCACGTGCTGCGCGACCTGGGCCGGCAGGATGAAAATCGCCGCGCCGATGACCTGATTGACGCCGATGGCCGTCAGGTCCCATCGGCCAAGCGCCCGGCGCAGCGCCGGGGTCTGCGCGGGCGCGCTCACCCGCGCGCCACCCAGGCTGCGTACAGCTCGGGCCGGCGATGCCGCAGAAACAGCTTGCGGGCCGGCGCGGCGTTGTTCGACGCCAGGTCGATGTCGGCCAGCAGCACGCAGTCCTGGCTGCGCGGCGCCTGCGCGATCATCTCGCCGAAGGGGCCGCACACGAACGACTCGCCGGCGAAGTCGAGCCGGTCTTCCTTGCCCACGCGGTTGCAGAGCGCCACGTGATAGCCGTTCTGGAACGCGGCGACGCGCATCTCCGCTTCGTACAGCCCATCCGGCCACTCGCCCACCGAGCCCGCCTGCGGCACGACCACGAGATCCGCGCCGCCCAGCGCCAGCGCCCGCATGTATTCTGGAAAGTGGCGGTCGTAGCAGATGGCGACGCCGATCTTCCCGAACCGGGTGTCGTACACGGGAGCGCCGGTATCGCCGGGCGTGTAATAGCCCTGCTCGTGGAAACACGCGTATTCGGTGATGTGCACCATCCGCGTCATGCCGAGCACGATGCCGTTGGCGTCGATGACCGGCGAGCAGTCGTAGGTCTCGAGGCCGTCGCGCTCGAAGAAGTTCAGCACGATGACCACGCCGCGCTCTTTCGCTTTGGCCTGGAACGCCGTCACGAGCGGGCCGTCGAGCGTCTCGGACAGGCTGCGGATGTTCGCATCGGCAGGCTGCTGCGGGTGGAACCACTCGAAGGCCAGCTCGGCAAAACAGATCACCTGCGCCCCGGTGGCGGCGGCGCGATCCACCGCGGCCAGTCCGCGCGTGATGTTGGCGGCCTTGTCGTGCGTCGCGTGCTGCTGCACGAGGGCGATTTTCATGCGACGGAGTCTAGCATCTGCCCTCGAGGGGGGTGCCTAGTTCTTGTGGCGGCGCAGCCGGGACGAGATATTGATCTGTTGCAGGCCCGTCACGCGGGCGATGGCGTCGTAGTCGCGGTCGCAGTGTACGACGGTCAGGCTGTGACGAAGCGCCGAGGCGGCAACGAGGCAGTCCACCGTCGAACGCACGGTGACTCCTGACCTTCTGCACTGGCGATAGACCTCGACCGCCCGATCGACCACGCCGGCACCGAGTGGGTCGTCGACACGGCGCCACGCGGTCATTGCCGCGCGAGCGATGCCGAAAGGGCGTTCGTCGTCGAAGCCTTGCAGCACCTCTTGGATCACCGGCAGGCAGGTGACGATCAGATCCGAATCGGAAGCCAGGTCGTCGAGGGTGATTCGGCTGGGCCGGCGAAAGAACTCGACCCACGCGCTCGTGTCAACGAGCCACACGGCGCTTCCTGGTGCGGTAGACGCCGGCCGACTCGCGGACCGCCTCGGGATTGTCGCGCCGCATCTCGCTCAGGTCGCCATGCCATGCCCCGGAACCCGCCAGCGCCTCGATGCTTCGCGCGCGCGCCCGCCGCACCATTTCGGACAGTGCCCGCTCGATCGTGCGCGCGTAGGTCTTCTCGCCGCTGACCTTCACCGCCTCTTCGAGCAGGTGCTCATCAAGCACAACATTCGTGCGTTTCATACACACGATTTTACGCTCGCCGGCGGCGTTCGGCAAGCGCCCGGCGGATACAATGCCCACGGAGACTGACGACGACATGACGCAGACGACGCGGATGGTGGGAATCGCCCTGGCAGTGCTGGGGATCGTGAGCTACGTGGGCACCGGACGGACCAGCGTCACGGCGCTCATCCCGGCGTTCTTCGGCATCGTGCTGGTGGCGCTGGCGTGGGTCGGTCGCAACGAACCGGCCCGCCGGCACGCGATGCACGCCGCAATGGTCGTCGCGCTCGTCGGCATCGCCGGCACGGCGTCGCGTCTCATCCCGGCCGTCACCGCCGGCACCATCGACGTCGCCCGCCCGGCCGTGCTGGCGCAGGTCGTGACCGTGGTGCTGCTGGCCTGGTACCTCGGCAAGGGGATCAAGTCGTTCCGCGACGCCCGCCGCGCCCGCGGTTGATTTGTAACGGGGTCTGTCACGGTCACGAGTTGTAACGGGGTCTGTCACCGTCATCATTTCGTGACCGTGACAGACCCCGTTACAACTGCGGCAGGGCCGTGCGGCGGTCGAGCCTCAGGAACGGCGTCGGCACCACGGTGGCGGTGGCCGTATAGCGCGTCGCCTCGACCGTGATCTCCATCTGCAGCTCGGTGCCGTCGGCGAAGTGCGGCCGGTCGATGGTGGCCAGCGCGATGAGCTTCTTGAGCGTGGGCGACCACGCGGTGGACGTCGCCTTCCCCACCTGCCGCTTGTCGCGATAGACCGGTACCGCCACGCGCGAGGCCGCGGCCGGCACCGACGGCGGCAGCCCGACGCCCTGGTAGATGGCCTCGACCTCGGTCCAGCGCACTTCCAGCCCCACGATCTGCCGTCGATGTCCGGACGCGTGTTCGCGAGCAAGCGCCGCGCGGCCCACAAACGGCGACGCCTTGTCGAGATTCACCAGCCGTCCGAGGCCGAGCTCGTACGGTGAGTACATCTGCGCGTCGATGTTCGCCTTGCGGCTGCTGTGAAAGTCCACGTCGGTGAGCAGCAGGCCTGCTTCGACCCGCGCCACGTCGAGCGCGAGCATCCCGGCCGGACGCAGCACATGTGCCGTACCCGCATCGATGAGCGCATCCCACACCGTGAGCGCCTGGTCCCACGGCATCCACACCTCGTAGCCGAGGTCGCCGGTGTAGCCGGTGCGCGTCACCTCGACCGGCACGCCGGCAATCGTGCCGCCGGCAGCGCGGAAGTACTTGAGCGTGCCCACCGGCACGTCACTCACGGCCGCCAGCAGGCGCGCCGAGGTCGGCCCCTGCAGCGCCAGCGCGGCCACCTGCTCGCTGACGTCTTCCACCGCCACGTTCAACCCGCGCGCGTGTTCGAGCAGCCAGCGCAGGTTGGGATCCGCGGCTGTCCAGCGGAAGCGATCCTCGCCGAGCCGCGCCACCGTGCCGTCGTCGATCACCTTGCCGTCGTCGTCGCACCAGGGCGTGTAGTAGACCTGCCCCGGCGCCATCTTCGAGGCGTCGCGCGTGATGACGCGGTCCACGAGCCGCTGCGCATCAGAGCCGTGCAGGTGGTACTTGAAGAGCGGCGAGATGTCGATGAGGCCGCAGCCGTTGCGGATGGCGTTGTATTCGTGCTCGTGATGCGCTTCGAAGGCGCTCACGGCATAGAAGCCCGCCCAGTCGCGGAAGCTGAGACTTCCGGCCAATGGCAACGTGCGGGCGTGGAACGCGGAACCGACGGGCACGAGGGGATTATAGGTGCGCGGCGCGGGCATGGCGGGCCACCAACGACCCCTGGCGCCGCCGCCGGAACTGGTCGGTAGCTGCACCACTCGAGGATCCGCCGCTGCCTCCGGACGACGAGCCGGCGCGGATTCGCGGCAGAATAGGCGCCGATGACGTGGCCGTTGCCCGCGCTGGCAGCCTGGGGCCTGGCATGGGGCGTTTACATCGCGCTCGTCGCGCTCGGCGCGCCGGCGTGGGTGGCGCTCGCGCCGGCAACCGCGGTGGCACTGCTGCTGGCCGTCTGGGGCACGACGCCGTGGCGCCGCGTCTTCATCGCCGCCGGCTTTCCGTTGTCGCTGCTCGCCAGCGGCATCGCCGGAGCGCTGCCCGCGTGGGCGTGGCTGTTGCCCGTCGCGCTCCTGCTGCTGCTCTATCCCCTGAGCTCGTGGCGCGATGCGCCGCTCTTCCCCACACCGGCCGGCGCGCTGGGAGGCCTGGCGATGCGTGCGCCGCTGCCCGCCGGGCAGGCCACGATCGTGGATGCCGGGTGCGGCGTGGGCGACGGGCTGCGCGAACTGCACCGCGAATATCCGGCGGCGTGCCTCGACGGACTGGAATGGAGCTGGCCGCTACGCCTCGTCTGCGCCTGGCGCTGCCCCTTCGCGCGCATCCGCCGCGCCGACATCTGGACGGCCGACTGGTCGCCTTACGGCATGGTCTACCTGTTCCAGCGTCCCGAGAGCATGCCGCGCGCAGTCGAAAAGGCCGCGCGCGAACTAAGTCCCGGCGCGTGGCTGGCGAGCCTGGAGTTCGAGGCGACCTCACTCGAGCCGCAGCAGGTGCTCCGTTGTCCTGACGGCCGTCCTGTGTGGCTCTATCAGGCGCCCTTCGAGACCCGTGCCGATCCGCCGGGGCCCTCAGTCGGGGCCTCGGCACCTCCGCATCGGCGCCACGCGCTGCCCGGCGCGTCTTCACACCGGGAGCGCAGGTCGGTTTCCGAGTGATCGCCGCCACCCGGCAGCGGGTGGCGGCGCGTTCGGCGGCGCGTTCAGCGGCCCGCTATCGGCTGCTCGTGACTGGCGGCGCGGCGCGGCTCAAGTCGGCGCGACGCGTCGAGATGAATTCCTGCCGGAAGGTGACCATCTTGTTCAGCTCAGCGCCCATCGCCGCCCACTGGGCGCCGAAGAACTTCTGCAGGAGTTGAATTCCCGTCGGCCCGTCGAAGTCGCTCATGGCGCCGACCTGCTCGACGCGCCGGTAGGTGTAGCCGCTGTTGGCGCCGACCCGCAGCACCCACCGCGTGATGACGGGTTTCCCCGCCGCCCCTTCGTACGCCGCCTTGAACTTCGTGGTCATGGCCTCATAGTCGGCCGCCATGCCCGGATTCACGCGCACGATCTGCGCGCGCACGAAGTTGCCGGCCCTCGCCGGGGGGCTGGTCTGGTTCGCCGACGAACCAGGCAGATGCTCCCACACCTCGACCACCGACCGTTCCAGGGCGTTGCCGCCCTCCTTCATGAGGCGTTCGGCCTCCTGCTGGCCGTAGGCCTTGGCCATCACCGCGGGAATCGTGCTCCAGGCGCCGCGCTCTTCCCACGAGTTGAAGCTGAGCGCCACGCGGTAGGTGGAGCCCGGCTTGCCGAGCGACACGGTGTAGGACGTCCAGTAGTTCTTGGCTCCAACCTTGTCGTAGGCCGCGACGAGCTTCTTGACGTAGTTCTCGTAGACGAGTTCCTGCCCCGGCTTCACGCTGTTCTCGTAGACCTGCTGGTAGCGGGCCTGCGCGAACGCCCCGTGAGCCGACAGCAACACGAACGGCGCGACGAGACAGATCAATCGATGCTTCATACACTCTCCTGTGTGATCCGAGTAGCTTATGTAGGACGACCGACTGGTTGACGTGTCGAGGCCATGATGTCTCTTCGTCGCCTTACTTCTTCTCGTAGAGCTGCACGTTGAGCATCGGCTGCCCCTGGGCAGTGGTGCCCTTTGCCGTGATCGTCATCGACTTGCCGTCGGCGGCCACGACCGACGTGTTCACCGACGTCACCTTGCCGCCCTTCGTGAAGGTCGTCTCGGTGGTCGTGGGGCTGAGGCGCTTGCGCGCGGCCATGTCAGCGTTGGGATTGCCCGAGACCGGCACGGGCTTGCCGTCGTAGGTGCCGCCGTAGACCCAGCGTTGCGCCGACCCGGTGGCGGGCACGATGTCCACCGTCACGCCGGTGGCGGCGATCGTGAGCGTCGAGCTCTTGGGCGCCGGGTCTGGCGAGTAGGTGGACTTGCCGATGTTCGCGGTCCAGGTGCCCATGTTGCTCTGGGCCAGCAGCGGCGAAGCGAGGCCAACCACGAAGACTGCGGCGGCGATTCCGGCGAACGAACTCGTGCTCTTCTGGTTCATAGAGTGCTCCCCTGGCAAGTGGACGCACCGCCGGCAGCGGGTCAGAAAGATCGACCGATCTCATCCGTGCTCCGCTAGGATTCGAGCGGTGGGCGTCCGGTGCCTTGCACGATGACAGCCAGAGGGGCCGGAGTCTCAAGGAAGTTCTAGGCTTTCTCTAGTGACGCTGCCTATGCGCTACGACTTCGGACAATGCCATCTCGACACGGAGAGCCGCCAGGTCACCTTGAACGGTGCCCCCATGCACCTGTCCCCGAAGGCGTTCGAGCTGCTGCGTCTGCTGATTGAAGACCGGCCTCGGGTGATACCCAAGGCGGAGTTGATGCAGCGGCTGTGGCCCGACTCGTTCGTGGAGGAGGCCAACCTGCCGGTGCTCATTGGCGAAGCGCGCGCCGCCGTCGGCGACGCCGGCGTCGGGCTCATCATCAAGACCCATCACCGCGTGGGCTACAACTTCGCCGCCGATGTGCACGAGACGCGCTTGCACCGCGACCGTCTGCCGTCGGGCCCGCAACTGCTCCTGGTCCTTCACGACGGCCGTCGCGTCACTCTGTCTAGCGGCGTCAACATCGTCGGGCGCGACCGCGACGCCGACGTGCGCATCGACGACGCCAGCGTGTCCCGCCGGCACGCGCG
>JANNIB010000449.1:0-4228 GCA_031404695.1 Acidobacteriota bacterium | reverse complement strand
TCGATCTTGATTTCCTGGCCCGAGTACTTGCCGAAGAGGATGGTGTCGCCGGCCTGGACGTCCAGCGCGACCTTCTTGCCGTCCTTGTCGGGCTTGCCGGCGCCGACGGCGACCACCTTGCCCTGCTGGGGCTTTTCCTTGGCGCTGTCGGGGATGATGATGCCCCCGACCTTCTGTTCACCTTCCTCGATGCGCTCGACGAGGATCCGGTCGTGCAGCGGACGCAGCTTCGTAGCCATATTCAGAGACTCCGGTCATTCAATCTGCGGCCCCGTCGGGGCCGCGAAGTCAGGATGTCGGCCCACCGGTCCGGCAACTCGCCGGCCGGGTGAACCCATCCGTGGGTCTGGCACTCGCCCCCTGAGTGAGCTAGCACTCACCTCACTAGACTGCTAAGCGTAGCGACAAGGCGATCGGCCTGTCAAGGGCGGGCCGATTTCAGGCCGCGGAACTGCGGCGGACCCGGATCTTGAGGGCGCTGACCTTGCGGGTGAGGGTGTTGCGGTGCATGCCGAGCGCCTCGGCCGCTTTGCCGACGTTGCCGTCGCAGTGCGCCACCACGCGGGCGATGAAGCGGCGCTCGAACTCGCGCTGGGCGTCGTCGAAGTGCACGCCGCGGTCGACCATCTCGTTGACGATGCGGTCGAGTTCCTCACGCATTCGGCGTCTCCAGCGCGCGGCCGGTGAGCCGCGTGTAGGCGTCGAGGTACTTCTCGCGCGTGCGCCGCACCACGTCGTCGGGGAGCGACGGCACCGGCGGCTGCTTGTTCCAGCGGATCGATTCCAGGTAGTCGCGCACGAACTGCTTGTCGAAGCTGGCCTGCGCGCCGCCGGGGGCGTACTGATCCTTCGGCCAGTAGCGCGACGAGTCCGGTGTCATCACCTCGTCGATGAGCAGCAGTTCGCCGGCGTCGGTCAGGCCGAACTCGAACTTGGTGTCGGCCAGGATGATGCCGCACGAGGCGGCGTGATCGACGCCGGCGGCGTAGAGGGCCAGCGTCAGCGTCTTGAGGCGCGCCAGCAGTTCGGCGCCGACCACGGCCGCGGCCGCCGCTTCGGAGATGTTCTCATCGTGGCCGGACTCGGCCTTGGTGGCCGGCGTGAAGAGCGGCTCGAGCAGCCGGTCAGACTCACGCAGGCCGGCGGGCAGCGGCACGCCGCACACCTCGCCAGTGGCCACGTAGTCTTTCCACCCCGAGCCCGAGATGTAGCCGCGGGCGACGCACTCGACCGGCAGTGGCGTGGTCTTGCGCACGAGCATCGAGCGGCCGCGAAGCTGCTCGCGGTACGGCGCCAGCACGGCCGGGAAGGCGTCGACGTCGGACGAGACGAGGTGATTCGGCACCAGCGACGCGGTGCGGCCGAACCAGAACGTCGACAGCTGCGTGAGCACGCGCCCCTTGTCGGGAATGCCGGATCCGAGCACGTAGTCGAAGGCCGAGATCCGATCCGTCGCCACCATCAGCAGGTAGTCGCCGATGTCATACAGGTCGCGGACCTTGCCCTGGCGGACCAGTGGCATGCCGGGCAGGGAGGTGGTGAGCAGCGGTGGGGCCAGGGTCACGGTGAGCTCGCGTGTGAAGACCGTGCATCGTAGTCATTCATCGGGAGCGGTGCAAGGGCCCGGCGCGCGGTCACGTCGCGCGCTCATGTAGTATGGGCCTGCCCGATCGCGCTGGCGGCCGCCCGCGGCCGTGACGGCTCCAACCCCATGCGACCGTGGCTCCGCAACACCATCCTCGTCGCGCTGATGCTCGTGCTGGTCGGCGTCTTCCTCCGCAACGCGAATCTCGCGGAGGTCTGGCACGTGGTGCGCACCGCCGACCCGGGACTGGTCGCCATCGGCGTGGTGTGCCTGTTCACGAGTTACGTGCTGCGCACGCTGCGCTGGCAGGTGATGCTGGCGCCGCTCGGACCGACACACTTCGGTGCCGCCTTCCGCGCCACCGTCATCGGTTTCGCCGCGTCGTTCATCCTGCCCGCCCGGGCCGGTGAGATCCTGCGGCCGTGGCTGCTCGCGCGGCGTGAAGGCCTCGACACGGCGGCGCTCATCACCACGATCGTGATTGAGCGCCTGCTCGACTTCGTCACCGTGCTGGTGCTGCTGGCGGCGTTCTTCACGTTCTTCGATCCCGGGCTGTCGGCGATGGACCCGGCGATGTTCCAGACCGTCAAGACGTGGAGCACGCGCGCCGGTTATGCGGCGATGGCGGGCATGGTGGTGCTCATCGGCGCGGCGGCGCGTCCCGACTGGCTGTTGAGGGTGGTCGACGCCGTCACGGCCTGGCTGCCCGCGAAGCTGCGCGGGGTCATCGTCGGCCTGGCGTCGCAGTTCGCTGCCGGCCTGGCCGTGGTGCGGGAGCCGGCCCGCCTGGCGGCGGCGCTCGGCTGGTCGTTTCCGCTGTGGCTGGTCATCGCGGCGCAGATCTGGGTGGTGTCGAGGGCCGTCGGCGTGGCGCTGCCGCCGTCGGGCGCGCTGCTCATCATGGCGCTGCTCGTCGTCGGCGTGGCGGTGCCCACGCCCGGCGCGGTTGGCGGGTTCCACGAGGCCTACCGGGTGGCCGCGACCGCGTTTTTCGGCGCCGACAACGACCACGCCGTCGGAGCCGCGATCGTCTTGCACGCCGTGGGTTTCGTGCCTACGCTGGTAGCCGGGGGCTGGCTGATGGCCCGTGAAGGCCTGTCGCTCACTCACCTCGGGGCCGAGGCGAAGCGCGCGCACGGCGAGGAGACACACCCGTGAAGTGCCCGTTCTGCGGCCAGCTCGGCGACAAGGTCGTCGATTCGCGCGAAAGCAAGGAAGGCGACGTCATCCGCCGGCGGCGGCAGTGCCTGAACGGTGACTGCGGCAAGCGCTTCACGAGCTACGAGCGCATCGACGAGATCCCGTACATGGTCGTCAAGAAGGACGGCACGCGGGAACGGTTCGAACGGCAGAAGCTGGTCGCCGGTCTGCTCAAAGCGTGCGAGAAACGGCCGGTGTCGGTGGCGGCCATCGAAGGCGTCGCCGACCGTGTCGAGTCGATGCTGCAGGACCGCGCGGAGAAGGAAATCGCGACCGCCGAAATCGGCGCCTTCGTGATGCAGGAGCTGAAGGCGCTCGACAAGGTCGCCTACGTGCGCTTCGCCTCGGTCTACCGTCACTTCCGCGACATCGGAGAGTTCATGACCGAGCTGAAGGATCTGCTCGGCGCGAAGGAGTAGGCGGCCGGCGCCTGACCCCGCATGGCGACGTCTCCACTCCCGCGCGCCACCGGCTCCGCTGTCGCGTCCGAGAGTGCCGCCGCACGCCGGCCGTTCCGTGACAACCCGCGCCTCATCCTGGTCGGTATCCTGCTGCTGCTGGCGGCGCTGGCCAGCCTGGTGTGGCTGGCCAACCGCTCGGCGCGCCTGGCGCCGGAGATCCTGACCGGGTTCGTGCTCTACGCGCTCAGCGCGACCAACGTGATGATGCTGCTGGCGCTGGGCTTCTTCCTGGTGCGCAATGTCGTCAAGGTGGTGGTCGAGCGCCGGCGGGCGCTGCCATTCGCGCGCTTCCGCGCCAAGCTCGTGGCGCTGCTGCTGAGCCTGACGCTGGTGCCGGCGGTGCTCGTGCTGGCGGTGGGCTCGCAGGTGGTGCTGACGGCCGTGGACCGCTGGTTCAACGCGCCGATGGACGAAGTGCTCGCCTCGGCCAGCCGCATCGCGTCCGACTACTACCTGGAGCGCCAGCGGGTCGTGAGCGACGAAGCCGCCCGCATGGCGCAGGCCCTTTCACGCGTGGACCTCACCGATGTCGACGCCGTGCGCGCCGTCGTGTCGCCCGACGTCTCGGGGCGCCGGGTCGCGCTGGTGCAGGTGTACCGCATCGCCGAAGACGCCGGTGCCACGCCGGTGCTCGACGTCGCCAACCCGAGCCTTCCCGCCGGGTCGGCGCGATCGGGCGGCGATCGCCTGGCGGCGCGCGCCATCGAGAGCGGCAAGGTCATGTTCGAACCGGTGCCGGAAGCCGGCGGCGGCGAGCTGCTGCGCGTCGCGCAGGGCATCCGGGCGCCCGATGGACGCATGGTGGGCGTGGTGCTCGCCAGCGACGTCCTCACCGGCGAGATGGCCGACCGCGCGCGGCGCATGACCAAGGCCTACGAGGACTACAGCCAGTTGCGCGTGCTCAAGCAGCCGCTGGCGGGCGTCTACCTGTCGTTCTTCGTGATGGTGACCCTGCTGATCCTGGTGGGCTCGACCTGGATGG
>JANNIB010000448.1:0-2300 GCA_031404695.1 Acidobacteriota bacterium | reverse complement strand
CGGGCCGAAGGAGCGACCCAGATGTCGAAGAACCTCGTCACAGCACTGGTGAGCGGACGTGAGCCCGCCACAACGATGAAAGGGAGCACGTTCATGTCGACCAGAAAAATCCTATGGACACTGCTACTGACCGGTACGCTCGCGCTCGCGGCGACCGGGACGCAGGCCCAAACCATGGCGCAACCTGGCCAGAGGCAGGACGCGAGCGACGAGCACGGTAAACTGGGGCGGCCGTGGGCCATCGTCGGCTCCTGGTTTGGCACCACCGCCACCGGCATCAGACAACTCATCACGTTCCATGCCGATGGAACCGTCCTCCGCTCGGTGCCAGGCGAAGTCAGCACCGACCCCGCACGTCCGCCGCACACGCCGGCCTTTGGCGTCTGGCGCTACCTTGGCAAGGGGCGGTTCGGCGTGACGATAAGGGACCTATTCTACGATGTCAACACGGCCCAGCCGCTTCGGTACAACAGGCTCCGCCTCGAGGTGGCGCTGGGCGATGACCGCGATAACGCCAGCGCGATGGCGATAGTGGACATCATCGATCTGCAAGGTGTTGTGCTGGCGACGCGCACAGGCAGCGCCAACTTCGTGCGCATCCTGTTCGAGCCGCTCCAGTAGGCCGCGATCTTGACGGGCAGTGTTGCCACGAGCGCGTGGAACCTGCCCGTCGTCGCACCGGCCGGGTCCTTCTCTTGGGCACGGTAGCCGCCTCGGCGCGGAGGAGTTAGGCCTGCGGCGAAAGCTGAACGAGTCGCGCGCTGTCGACACGCATTGACACTGCGCGCGCTGGAGAAGGGACGCTCGGTTCTGTGTCAACACCGTGTCAGACAGCCCCTGCAACCCCGGTCAAACATCGTGATGTTGCGGGCACACTCTGATGCACAGCATTGTTGCGGGAAGTCGTTGATGGGGATTGCGTTGGTGCGCGTCGGTGTGCGTCAGCACGCGCGGCCGGAATCTATTGCCAAGCGTGCTCCTTCAACCACTCGGACATCTCTCCACTTTAGAATCAACAACTTGCCAGCGGTCGGACGAAGAGCATGACACACGCCGTTCCGATTCGCGTCTGCTGCCGGCATCTGGTTCGTCGGTAACGAGTTGAAGCGAACGCGGGCGGCACGTTCTTCGAAACCTGTGTCAGGCCTCTGAATGTCCCCGGATCGCTTACAGGCGAAGCGCCCTCGGCGACAGACAGGTCAGCGCGCCCCGCATCGGCGCGACGGATCTGAAATGGAGGGCCCCGCCGCGCCCTGCTCCACGGCGAAGCCTGGTCACTTGGACTGCCGCCGGCCGGCCAGCCGATCCCGCTTGCCACCTACACATGAATCGGCGATCCTTACACATGGAGGAGCGATGCGGACGAACATTGAGATCGACGACGACCTGATGCGCGAGGCGATGCGGGCGAGCGGTGCGACCACCAAACGCGCCGTGGTCGAACAGGGCCTGCGCATGCTGATTCACGTCCGCGGTCAGCGCGCGCTCAGACCACTGCGGGGAAAGGTGAAGTGGACCGGGGACCTGAACGCCAGCCGGCTCGGCCGAACCGGAACGGACCGGTCACCACGTGGTGATCGTCGACACCACGGTCTGGGTCGACTACCTGAACGGCATCAGCACACCCGAAGTCGAGTGGTTCGATCGAGAGTCGGAGCGCCAGCGCCTCGGGTTGCTCGACCTCACTGTGTGCGAGGTGCTCCAGGGCGTCTCGACCGATGCCGCCGCCGCTCAAGTCCTTCGCAGACTACGCCGTTTCGAGATCTTCGACACCGGCGGCACCGCTCTGGCGGAGGCGGCTGCGCGAAACTATCGCAGCCTGCGTGCCCGCGGGCGGACCGTCCGGAAGACCATCGATTCCCTCATCGCGAAGTTCTGTCTCGAGCACTCGCATGCGCTGCTCCACTGCGATCGCGATTTCGACCCCTTCGAGGACGTCCTCGGATTGGAGGTCGTTCATCCTGGAGGTTCAGAATAGCCACTGCGCGACTCTCGGCGACCCTTCCGGCGCCAAGCTACTTCTTCGCGTCAGGCTGCCGATCGTGGATGAGCGTGATCGGCGCGGCCGCCTCGTCGAGCACCGTGTTGATGAGAAACCGCCCGTCGGGGGCCACGTCGTACGGCCGACCAATCTCACCTTGGTCCACGCTGCCGCCGCCGATGAGTTTTGGGAAGAGCGCCACCGGCGCGCCCGGCGCGAGCGTGGCCCCGGTGACGAAGCTGGAGTTTCTCGATCCGCAAGGTGTCGTGTTGCGGACGGTCACAGGCACCACCAGCTTCGTGCGCATGCCATTCGAGCC
>JANNIB010000447.1:0-10344 GCA_031404695.1 Acidobacteriota bacterium | reverse complement strand
CCGCCGATTTCCGGCAACTCGAACGCTTCGGCGTTGCGCACGTCAGTGTTGCTGATGATGGTCAGGGCGTCGCGAAACGGCTCGAGCGGCGCCAGACTGGTCGGCGTCAGATCGAAATTGCGTCCGGTGGCCGCCGGCGACCACATGTTCTTCTGCAGGCCGATGACGGTCGCGCCCGCCGAGCCGTGCACCATCTCGATGGCGGCGAGGCGGACCTTGCCGCCGGCAGAGGTCTGCGCCAGCGCGGTGCGCGCCGGCACCATCGCTTCAAGGAGCGGCAGCGCCACAGTGACACCGAGGCCCTTGAGGGCCGTGCGACGCGAGAGGTGCTTCTGGGTGATGAACATAGATGCTGGCTTTCGTTGACTGCGCCTACTGAGCGTTGGTGTCCGTGCCTTCGACGCGGCTCATCCGGAACGCCGGAGAGTTGACCACGCCGAACACGAACGCCGAGATGCGATGGTCCTGTCGGCCGGCATCGCGGATGACCTTCCGCACCGTCGGCATGTCGAACGGCTGCATCCGGCGGCCGGTCGCATACGTCATGAGACGCTCGGTGAAGCTCAGAAGGAACGCGTCCTTGTGCTTCAGCAGGGCGTCGCCGAGCCCGATCGGCCCGTTCATCTTCGTGCCGTCGTAGAGCTCGCCCACCGCGTCCACCGGCACTTCGTTGTCCTTGATGCGCCAGGCGCCGGTGACATCGAAGTTCTCGAGCGCCAGACCCAGCGGGTCGATCACCTTGTGGCACGACATGCACGCCGGGTTGGCGCGGTGCTGTTCCATGCGCTCGCGTACCGAGAGCAGGCGGCCACCCTTGGCGCCGCCGGTTTCTTCGAGCGCCGGCACGTTGGGCGGCGGCGCCGGCGGCGGCGAGCCGAGCAGCACTTCCATCACCCACTTACCGCGCTGCACCGGCGAGGTACGATCGGCCACCGAGGTGAGCAGCAGCACGCTGGCGTGGCCGAGGACGCCGCGGCGGCCCGCCGGCGTCGGCACCCGGCGGAACTCGGCCCCCATCACGTTCGGAATGCCGTAGTGACGGGCCACGCGCTCGTTCACGAAGGTGTAGTCGGCGCGCAGCATGTCGAGGATGTTGCGGTCGTCACGGACCAGGCTGTCGAAGAACAACTCGGTCTCGCGCACGAGGTTCTCGGCCAGCGTGTGGTCCCAGTTGGGATAGAGCAGCGCGTCCGGGCGGATCTTCTCGACGTCCTGCAATCGCAGCCACTGGCGGGCGAAGCGGGTCGCCAGGGCCTCCGAGCGCGGGTCGGCCAGCATCCGGCGCACCTGCCGCTCGATCCCGGCCGTGGTCTTGAGAGTGCCGGAGGTCGCCGCCGTGATGAGGTCCTGGTCGGGCCCGGTGCCCCAGAGGAAATACGACAGTCGCGACGCCAGATCGAGTTCCGCGACCTGGAAGGTCTGCCCCACCCGGGCGGTCGACGGCGGCTGCTCGAGACGGAACACGAAGCGCGGGCTCGCCAGCAGTGCTTCGAGCGCCACCTGGATGCCGGCCTCGAAGTCCGCGCCCTTGCGGCCCTTCTCGTAGAACGCCACCAGCCCCTGCACATCCCCGGTCGAGACCGGTTCGCGGTACGCCTGCGACGCCATCCGCTTGAGGATCTCGGTGGCGCACGGCACTTCTTCGGCCAGCGTCGTCGGCCGGCACGTGAAGACCTTCTTGCGGCTCACGGTCTCGGAGACGCCGGTGACGCCGAACGGACCGCTGATGCTGAAGTCGCGCACGTGCGGCAGGGTGGTGACGCCGTACCCACTGCCGATCTGCGAGTCCGCCAGGGTGTAGTCCTGCGGCGCCAGCAGGTCGTCCACCGGCGCCTCGAAGCGGCGCAGGAAGGCGGCCGAGACGCGCTGTGGACCGGCCTTGACGTGCACGCGCGGCGACGCCAGGTTCATGCCGTTGGGGTCGCGCTCGCTCATCGACGGCTTGATGTCCATGACCGCGACGCGCACGCCGTTGATCGAGATCTCGATCTGCTCTCCTTTGGTCGTGCTGCCGTAGAGCTCGCCGGTGGGAATCGAGTGCAGCATCACGCGGAAGCTGTAGTCGCCGTCGGCCGGGAACACGTGCACCAGCGACACGCCGCCGCGGGTGCCCAGCGGCGCGCCTTCGATGTGCACCATCTGCGACTGCGTGCGCGGCACTTTGTAGGTGGCCTCGGTCGGCGCCGCCGTCGGCTCACCGAGGGCGAGCTGCGTGATGCGGCCGGCCGCGCGCAGATAGCCTTCCATCAGCGTCGGCGAGAAGCCCTGGGCGTCGGCCACGTTGTCGAAGCCGTTGCTGATGGTGTCGGCCGGCAGGAACGCGCTGACGTCGACGTCGATGCCGAGCAGGTCTTTCACCGCCGTGGTGTATTCGGCGCGGTTCAGGCGCTGGAACGGCCGCCAGCCCGGGTTGGGGTAGACCCCGGCCACCTCGTCCAACCGCGATTCGAGCGCCAGGGTGAGGGCCTCGATGGTGGCCGCGTCCGGCCGCTTCGATCCGGCGGGCGGCATCATGCCGGCGCGCAGCTTGCGGATCATCTTCTCGACCGTCTCGGGCTGCTCGTGCGCCTTCATCGCGTTGAAGTTGGCAAGCGACAGGCCGCCGGCCTTACCGCGTTCGCTGTGGCAGGTGCCGCAGTACTGCGTGATGAGTTCGGTCTGCGACACGGCAGACAGCCCGGAGGCATGTGACGGCGCGGCAACCGGCGCGGAACGACGGGCCGTGGCGGCGGGCGCCGGCGGCGTGGACCTGACGGCCGGCGTGGGCGAGGCCGGCGGCGTCTGCCCCTCGAAGGCGGCGACCACGAGCCCGGCCCCGACGACCGACGTGATCGCGAAGGCGAACGCGAACTGTTTCATGGGCGCACCTGGCACAACTTGCGCTAAGTGTCTGATTCCAGACACCAACACATGCCGAGTATACGGCCGAAACAGCAATCCCTCTGGCGGATGGACGCCATTTGTAGTCTGGGGATGTCTCCGAGTGTCATGTGCCGTTTCGGGAACCACGGCAGGTCTCCGGCGTCAAACGTGTGGGTGGTGACTGGTATGCAGATATCGAGCCTGTTCGGTGGCGGGGTGGCAGACCTCGCGAACTTCCCCTCGCCCGACCGCGACGTCGCGTCCGGCTCGGCCGCACCCCAGGTGGCGGTGCTGGCCGGGGGCTGCTTCTGGTGTACTGAAGCGGTGCTCCTGCCGCTCGACGGGGTGGCGTCGGTGGTCTCCGGCTACATCGGCGGCGCCGCTGAGACCGCCAACTACGAAGCGGTCTGCTCGGGCACGACCGGCCATGCGGAAGCCATCCGCGTCACCTTCGCCCCCGACGTCATCTCGTTCGGCCAGTTGCTGCGGGTGTTCTTCGCCGTCGCGCACGACCCGACGCAGCTCAATCGCCAGGGCAACGACCGCGGCACCCAGTACCGCTCGGCCATCTTCCCGGTCGACGCCGAGCAACGCGCGGTCGCGGAGGCCTACGTCGCGCAACTCACGGCCGCCCAGGTGTTCGCCGCGCCGATTGCCACCACCATCGAGCCGGCGGCGCCCTTCTACCCTGCCGAGGCTTACCACCAGAACTACGCGGCGCGGAACCCCCACCAGCCCTACGTGGCGGCGGTGGCCGCCCCCAAAGTGGACAAGCTGCAGAAGTACTTCGGCGACCGGCTGAAGGCGTAACACCGGGGACGCCGTCTCTGCCATCCGTTCGGCGGCGGAAAGGCGCCGGTCGGACCGGCGGGGGCGCCAGTGGCGTCGGGCGCGCGAACCCCCGGCCGCGGCGTGCGTCATCTCCTGTAGGAGAATCCAGCCGTGACGCACACGCTCCGGGCCGCGAAGTTCCTCGTGAAAGCGCCGCTCATCCTGGCGTTCCTCTTCGTGATCAACCTGCTGACCTCACCCGGCCACTGGTGGGTGCAGTGGCCGGCGCTCGGTCTCGGAATCGCCTGGGTGCTCAGCCTCTTCCGAGTGCTGCGCGGCGTGGTGCTGGCCGGCGGCTTGGCGGCGCTGGCGGCGGTGCTGATGCGCCGCCGGTAGGTGGTGCGCGGCTAGCAGCCGAAGCCGGGACAGGCGAAGTTTCCGTCCTGCGGCACGGCGATCCGCTGCAGTTCGGCGATCGCCGCGCCGACGGCGCGAGAGAGCTTGGGCGAGCCGCCCGACTCGCGGGTGGGCCACGGCTCCTTCGACGCCCGACGCAAACGTCTTCTGACCGACGAAATCGAGGCCGCGGACACCGTAGACGGCTTCGAGCTCAATCGACGCCGGCACGCCGCCGCCCGCTGCCGCCAGCGCCTGACCACACAGCCGCAGCGCCGTCTGCGCGCCACCCCAGTCCGCCCCCACCACCAGCACCGCATACGGTCTCCTTGAGGGGGGCGGCTCATGGCACGACCACCGGCAGGGCCGCGCCGAAGAGCATCGTCCGGTCGTTGTCGCGCGCCGCTCAGGTCATGAGCGTGGCCACGTCACGCAATACCACGACGTCGTGCACGCTCCGGCCATTCACCGTCACGACGACCGGCCGCGCGAAGTCCACCACGTTCGGTGAGAGCAGCAGCGTGAACGGGGTCACGCCGCGCGTGCGCGCCTGGCAGGTGTTGCCGCGGCGCACCACATCGACGCGGCCCGACGGCTGACGGCGCGGAAAGAGTTTCCGCTCGGCGACCGGTGCGGGCGACGTCGGAAACGGGCCGCTGAGCGACAGCCGTTCGCTGCCGCGTTGGACGACAAACGCGGGTGCGCGGGCCGGCGTTCTGCGCGAACGCCGCCATGATGGCCTGCATGTCGGCCACCGGTCGTCCATTGATGGCGAGGATCCGATCGCCGGGCCAATGTCCCTCGACGCCGCGGCGGCGCGCGCGGCGATTCGCGGGTATTCTGGACCACGCGCGACACCGCGCCAAGCCCCCCTCGCTGTGCCGCCCCTGCCCGTCCGTGTCCGCCGCGTGTTCGCCGTGCTGGCGGCGGCGCTCGCCTTCTGGGCGCTGGTCACCTGGACTACGGGCGGCGGCGTGCTGCTCGTCGGGCCACTCCGCGTCTCGTCGCGATCGGCCCTGCGACCCGGCGTGCTCGCCGTCGTGCTGTCCCTGCTGGCGCTCTGGCGCACGACCGCCGACGAGCGCCGGTCGGCACTGGCCAGCACCCGCCATGCACTCGACCGCGCGGCGCCGTGGGGCGCGGCCCTGGTCGCCGTCGCGCTGGCGCTGACCTCCGCCATCTTCGGCGAGCATGCCGCGGCCGGCGCGGATTCGAGCGGCTATCTGCATCAGGCGCAGCTCTGGGCCGACGGGCGCGGCACGCTCGACGTGCCGGTAATCAGCGAATCGAGGTGGCCGCTGGCCGGCTGGGAGGTGGCGCCACTCGGCTTTGCGCCGTCGGTCACGCCCGGCGTCCTGGGCCCGACCTACGCCCCGGGCCTGCCGTGGCTGATGGCGGTTGGCGGCGCCGTCGCCGGCGATGCCGGGCGTTTCGTGTGGACACCGCTTGCCGTCGGCCTGCTCGGGTGGCTGACGTTCGTCTTCACGCGACGCGAAGGCCCGCCGGCGGTGGGCCTCGCCGCCGCGCTCCTGGTGGCGTCGAGTCCGCCGCTGCTCTTTGCCTCGACGCAGACGATGAGCGACCTGCTCGGTGCGGCGCTGTGGACGGGGGCCGTCGTCGCGCTCGGCCGAGCGTCGTCGCGTTCGACCGCCCTCGCCGCTGTCTGCGCCGGGCTCGCGCTCGCCGTGCGGCCGAATCTGGTGCTGGTCGCGGGGTTCGTGTGGGCGGCCGCCTGCGTCAGTGGTCACGAGGCATTGCACGCGCGCGTGCGCCGCGGCGTCGTGCTGGCGGTGCCGCTGGCGATCGCAGCGGCCGTCGTCGCGTGGATCAACCTGCGGCTCTGGGGATCGCCGTTTGCCTCGGGATACGGCGCCACCGAAGACCTCTTCCTCGCCGCCAACGTGTTTCCCAACCTCGCCAACCTGTGGCGGTGGACGGTGGAGACGCGCGCGTGGTGGATCGTCGCTGCCCTGCCCGGTGTGGCCGTCCTCGCGGCCACCGCGCCGCGACTGCGGGCCTGGCCGGCGCTCGCGCTGGTCGCCGGCATCGTCGCCAGCTATCTGCCGTACGCGGTGTTCGCGGAATGGTGGTACCTCCGCTTCTATCTGCCGGCGTGGCCCGTCCTTGCCGCCACCACGACGCTCGTCGCCTGGCGCGGACTCGCGCGCTGGTCGGCCGACGCGGCGCCCATCGTCGTGGTCGTGGTGAGTCTGGCCATTGCCGGATCCGCCCTGCGTGCCTCCGCGGCCTTCGGCGTCTTCGACTTGTGGCGCGGCGCCCAGCGCTACCCGGCCGTCGCCGACTGGGTGCGTGCGCAGGCGCCCACGGGCGTCGTCGTCTGGAGCGTGCAGCACAGCGGCGGGCTGGCCGCAGCCGGCGTGCAGACGGTGGCGCGCTGGGACTACCTCGCCCCTGACGGGCTCGACCAGCGCGTGGCCGCGCTGGCGACGCGCGGACGCACCGCCTGGGTCGTGCTCGACGACTGGGAAGAGGCCGACTGGCGCCGGCGCTTCGCCGGACAGGTGCGCGGACGTCTCGACTGGGCGCCGCTGGCCGAAGCCCGCGTCGGCACCGCGCGCGTGCACGTCTTCGACCTCACGACGCCGACGCGCGCCACCGCGCCGGCGCTGATTCGCGTCGTGCACGGCGGCCCGTGGCCGTGGGCGCGGCGGCCGGCCTCCGGGCCATCGAAGTAAGATCGTCGCCGTGACTCGCGCGCGCGCCGCCGTCCTGCCAAGCCTCGCCTGCCTCGTCGTGGGTGCCGCCGGCTGGGCCTCCCGCGCCGAGCTCGACGAAGTGGTCGTCGACGGCGTGCGTCAGCGCCTGGCGCTGGTGCCGTCGTGGGAGCCCTTCGTCGCCTTCCTCGCCTTCGGCGTCGTCGTGCTGGCCGGTCTGGCCGTGTTGGTCGCGCGCGTGCGGCCCGCCTCCCGTCCGGCGCTCGCCTCGCTGGTGCTGCCGGCCTTCGCGCTGACGGCGCTGCTCATCCCCTATCTGCCGGTCGTGCCCGACTGGTGGCCGGCCCTGCAGGCTCTCGCCGGGCCCGGTTTCTGGATGATCTGGGCGCTGGTCGCGACGCAGAGCCTGTGGACGCTGTGGCCGCACCTGCCGGGCGTGGCCGCGTGGTGGGCGCAGCGATCGCTTCGCACGCACACCGCCGCCATCTGGGTCGTCACGGCGGCCGCGGCCGGCCTCGGGGCCCAGCGGCTCACGCACACGGTGCTCTTTCCCTCGGGCGATGAGCCGCACTACCTGGTGCTCGCACAGAGCCTGTGGCGCGACGGCGATCTGCTGATCGAGAACAACCACACGCGGAAGGACTATGCCGAGTACTTCGGGCGCGACCTGGATCCGCACTACCTGACGCGCGGCGTCGACCGCGAGATCTACTCGGTCCACCCGATTGGCATGCCGGTGCTCATCACGCCCGTCTACGCCCTCGGCGGCTACGATCTGGTGGTCGCGTTCTTCGTGGCGATGGCAGCCACCGCCGCCGCCGTCATGTGGCGGTGGGTGGTCGCGCTCACGGGCGCGCCGGGCGCGCCGACGCTGGCCTGGGCGGCGATCGTGCTCTCGGCGCCGTTTCTCATCAACGCCTTCACGATCTATCCCGAAGTGCCGGCCGCGCTCGTGGTGGCTGTTGCGGTCGCGCTCGCGCTGTCGCCGACCGCCGGCGCGCGCCCCTGGCAGGACCTGGTCATCGGCCTGCTGGCCGGCGCCCTGCCGTGGCTGAGCACCAAATACGCACCGATGTCGGCCGCGATAGTCGCGGTGGCGTTCGCCCGCCGCGCCTGGCCGCTGCACGCCGGTGAGGCGCGCTGGAACGTCATGGGCGGGGTGCGCATCGGCCTGCCCTACGGGCTGGCGCTCGTGGGCTGGTTCGCCTTCTTCTACGCCTACTGGGGCACGCCGATGCCGAGCGCGCCCTACGGACCGATGACGCAGACCGAGATCGGCAACACGTTCTTCGGCGTGCCCGGTCTGCTCTTCGATCAGGAATACGGGCTGCTCACCTACGCGCCGGCCTACGTGCTGGCCGGCTTCGGCTTCTGGACGATGCTGCGGCGCCCGGGCCCGCTGCGTCGGGTCGGCCTCGAGCTGCTGGTCGTGTTCGGCGCGCTCATCGTGACCGTCGGCGCGTTCCGCATCTGGTGGGGTGGCTCGGCGGCGCCGGGACGCCCCATCACCTCGGGCCTGCTGGTGCTCCTGTTGCCGATGACGGTGCAACTCGGTACCGCGGCAGCCGGCTCGGCCCGCCGCGCCGCGCAGCATCTACTCATCTGGACGGGCGTCTGCCTGGCCGTCGTGCTGCTGACCGCGCAAGACGGATTCCTCGTCAACAACGGCCGTGACGGCACCTCGTCGCTGCTGGAATGGCTGTCGCCACGCTGGCCGCTGTGGCTGCTGGCGCCGACCTTCGTCGCGCACGAAGCGCGCCGGGCGCTGCTCGATGCCGGCGCATGGATCGCGGTGGTGGCGGCCGGATCGTGGGCGCTCTCACGCGTGCGTGTCACAACGCGGGGCGCGGCCTCACTGGCCGCGCTCACGGCCAGCGGACTCGCGCTGATCGTCGGCGCCAGCGTCGTGCGGCTGCTGCCGCCGGCCGAGCCACCGCTGCCCGGCATCGACCTGGCGGCCCGGGCTCGGCTGACCGCGCTCGACACCTTCGATCACGTCAGCCGTCCGTTCACGCTGCGCTACGGGCCACTGCGCCTGACCAGCGCCGTAGATTCGGAGTCGTCGCTCTTCGTCGGCGCTTCGGCGGGCCTCAGGCCCGAGCCGCAGCCCCTGCGGGTGCTGCACAACGGCCGCTTCTCGCTGCCGGCCGGACGCTACCGCGCGGTGATCCAGTGGGCGGCGCGCGACCCGCTGCCGGCGCAACGCGGCGCGCGCGTGGGCCTGCAGGTCGGACGCATCGGCGCGCCCCTCACGACCTGGACGGTGGCGCCGGTGCCGGGCGGTACGTGGGCCGAAGAGTTCTGGCTGCCGGTGGACGCCGGCTTCGTGGGCCTGCGCGGCGACGCCGAACTCGAGCGCTCGATTGCGAGTCTGCGCTTCCAGGCGGTAGCCGTCGAAGACCTCGGCGTGCGCACGGCGACGCCGCAGGTGCTCGCCGCGGCCCGCTTCGGCGACGCGGTCGTGCTCTTCCACGACGAGCGGCTGTATCCGGAAGCCACCGGGTTCTGGACGGCCGGCGGACGCGATTCGCGCATCACCATCGCCTGCCCGGGCGGCTGCGGCCGCGGCGTCACGCTGCGCATGCACAGCGGCAAGGTGGCCAATCACCTGCGGCTGGCGACGCACGGCTGGACCCACGACGTCGACCTCGGCGGTGAAAATGCGGTGGACGTACAGGTGCCGCCACCGGCGTCGGGCAGCGTGATCCTGCTCGATCTCGTGACCTCGACGGGGTTCGTGCCCATCGAGATCGATCCGGCGGTGCGCGATCGACGCCATCTCGGCGTCTGGATCACTCCGGCGGTGCCTGCGAAGGAGCCCTCCTGATGTCGATTGCGGATCTGCGTCGCGACTATCGTGCCCGCGCATTGTCGGAAGCCGACGCCAGCCACGATCCCCTCGTGCTGTTCCGTCAGTGGTTCGACGAGGCGGTGCGTGCCGAGCTTCCCGATGCCAACGCGATGACACTGGCCACCGCGTCGGCCGACGGCACGCCCGACGGCCGCATCGTGCTGCTCAAGGACGTCGGCGCCGAGGGGTTCACCTTCTTCACGAACTACGACAGCGTCAAGGGCCGCGAGCTGGCGGCGAATCCGCGCGCCACGCTGGTGTTCTTCTGGGCCGACCTCGAACGTCAGGTGCGAGTCAGCGGCACGGTCACGCGCGTGGAAGCGTCCGCCAGTGACGCGTATTTCCTCTCCCGGCCGCTCGAGAGCCAGTACGGCGCGTGGGCGTCACCGCAGAGTGCGGTGATCCCGGATCGCGAAACGCTCGAGACGCGGATGGCTGACGTGACCACGCGGTTTGCGGGCCAGACGATGACCCGACCGCCGCATTGGGGCGGCTACCTGGTTGCGCCCTCGTGGATCGAGTTCTGGCAGGGCCGCCCGAACCGCCTGCACGACCGCCTGCGCTACCGTCGCGACGGCGCGGCCTGGATCATCGAACGCCTTGCACCGTAGCTCCGGGGAATTGTAACGGGGTCTGTCACGGTCACCGGTTGTAACGGGGTCTGTCACCGTCACCGAAACGTGTCGGTGACAGTCCCCGTTACAACCGGTGACCCTGACAGACCCCGTTACAGTTTGCCGGAGCTACGGTGCCAGGCGGTCGCTGATCCAGGCCGCGCCGTCGCGACGG
>JANNIB010000446.1:0-13778 GCA_031404695.1 Acidobacteriota bacterium | reverse complement strand
GGGCACCGCCATCGTCGGTCCACGCCTGATCGATGCCAGCGGTCGTCCGGAGCTGTCGTTCGGGCCGATGCTGAGTCCCTGGGGCGAGTTCACGCAGCGCCGTCTCGTCCGCGCCTTCGAGGCCGGCGCACCGTGGGCGATCGCCCGCGTCGAGCGGGAGACGGGCGAGGCCGGTCCGCGCGACTGGGTCAGCGGCGCCTGTCTGCTCGCCCGCCGGGCCGATCTCGACGCCGTCGGCCTGTTCGACGAGCGCTACTTCATGTACACCGAAGACGTCGACCTCTGTGCCGCCGTGCGCGCGCGCGGACGCGGCGTGCGCTTCGTCCCGCAAGCAACCGTGCGCCACCGGCGCGGGCGGTCGCGGGCGGCGGCGCCGCAGGCCACCGAGCAGCGCCGACGCGAGAGTCAGCTGGCGTTCTACCGCAAACATCATCCTGCCTGGGCGCCCCTGCTCGCCTGGTGGCTCAGGCGACGCGGCGTCGATGTCCGATAAACTCACTGCGGCCATGCGGATTGTCATCGACGCCCGAAAGCTCCACGACTTCGGCATCGGAACCTACATCCGCAATCTCGTGACCGAACTGGGCGTGCTCGATCACGACTCGCAGTACGTGCTCCTGACGCGCCCCGACGACGCCGCCACGGCGGCCGCGGCCGGCCCCAACTTCCAGGCCATGGTCGAAACCAGCCGCCCCTATTCCATCGGCGAGCAGTGGCGGATTCCGCGCGCGGCCGCGCGCGCCCGCGCCACGCTGCTGCACGAGCCGCACTACGTGCTGCCGCCGCTCATCCGCTGCCCGACCGTCGTGACCATTCACGACTGCATCCACCTGCGCTTTCCCGAGTACCTCCCGAGCCGTGCCGCCTTCGCTTACGCGCACACCATGATCCGGCTGGCGGCGCGCAAGGCCGATCGCGTGCTCACGGTCTCCGACGCCTCGAAGCGCGACATCCTGCACTACACCGGCGTCGCACCGGAAAAGGTGGTGGTCGTGCACAACGGGCTCGACGCCCGCTTCGCGACCGTGCCGGACGCCGACGCGGTGGACCGCGTGCGCCAGCGCTTCCAGCTCGATCATCCGTTCGTGCTCTACGTCGGCAACATCAAGCCGCACAAGAACCTCGAGCGCCTGATCGCGGCCTTCGCGTCGATGCGCGCCGACGGACCCGACGGGCTCAAGCTGGTGGTCATCGGCGACGAGACCTCGAAGCATCCGGGCCTGCGCCAGGCCGTGCACCGCCACCGCCTCGACAAACACGTCCGCTTCTTCGGCTTCCAGCCGGCGGCGACGCTCGTGACCTTCTATCGCCTGGCGCGCGCCTTCGTGTTTCCGTCGCTCTACGAAGGCTTCGGACTGCCGCCGCTCGAAGCCATGGCCAACGGCACACCGGTCGTGACCTCGAACGTGTCGTCGCTGCCGGAGGTGGCCGGCAACGCCGCGCTGCTTGTCGACCCCTACGACGTCGCCTCGATCGCCGAGGGCATCCGCCGCGCCGTCACCGACGAGGCGCTGCGGGCGGACCTCATCTCGAAGGGTCGCGCGCGGGCGCGGGAGTTCTCCTGGGCGCGGGCCGCCGCCGACACCCTCGCCGTCTACCGCGAGGTCGCGGGAGCCGCGTGATGCGCGTTGCCCTGGTCCACGACTGGCTCACCGGCATGCGGGGCGGTGAGAAGGCCCTGGAGCGGCTGTGCGAAGTGTTCCCCGACGCGGAGCTCTTCACGCTGCTCCATATCCCGGGCTCGGTGTCGCCGCTCATCGAGCACCGGCCCATCCATACCGCCTTCACCCAGCATCTGCCGTTCGTCCGCCGCGCCTACCGGCACTACCTGCCAATCTTCCCGTCCGCGATCGAACGGCTCGACTTCCACGGCTTCGACCTGGTCGTCAGTTGCAGCCACTGCGTGGCCAAGTCGGTCGTCGTGCCGCCGGGGGTGCCGCACCTCTGCTACTGCCTCACGCCGATGCGCTACGCGTGGGACCAGTTCGATGCCTATTTCGGTCCGCAGAAGGTGGGCCGCGTGGCCAGCGCCGTGCTCAAGCAGGTGATGGCGCGAATGAGTCGCTGGGACCAGGCGACGTCCATCCGCGCCAGCCGCTATCTCGCTATTTCTCAGTATGTTGCGCGGAGGATCGGGCTGTACTATAATCGACGCTCAGCCGTCATTTATCCGCCGGTCGATACGGAGTACTTCACGCCGGGCGCGACGGCGCCGGACCGGACATTCGTGATCGTTTCCGCCTTGGTTCCCTACAAGCGCCTCGAAGTCGCCATCGACGCCGCCCACAAGGCGCGCGTCTCGCTCGACATCATCGGCGACGGGCCGGAACGGGCGCTGCTCGAGGCCCGCGCTGCCCGGGGCCCCGGCGTCCGGTTGCTCGGCCGCCTCGACGACGGCGCCGTGCGCGACCGCTATCGCACCGCCGCGGCGGTGCTGTTGCCAGGCGAAGAAGACTTCGGCATCGTGCCGGTCGAGGCGCAGGCCACCGGGCGTCCGGTCGTGGCGCTCGGCCGCGGTGGCGCCACCGAGACCGTCGTCGATGGGGAAACCGGGCTGCTGGTGCCCGACGACTCCGTGGACGTTTGGGCCGACGCCCTCACTGACGCGGCCTCACGGCCGTGGGACAGCGCCCGCATCCGCGCCAACGCCGAGCGCTTCAGCCACGCCCGTTTCCGCGCCGAGTTCCGGCACGCGGTGGACGAGGTGCTGGCGGCGCCGGGAGGCACGCGGTGGTAAGGCGCTACAACCGTCTGCTGGTCGCGCTGCACGTGCTGACCGATGCGTCGATCGGCATCGTCGCCTTCGTGCTCGCCTATCTCATCCGCTTCGAGACCGGACTGTTCCCCGTCACCAAGGGCCAGCCGCCGCTGGCGCAATACCTCGACGTGCTGCCGTTTGTGGCCGCGATCGTGCCGATCGGCTTCCACCTGCAGGGCCTCTACCGCCTGCGGCGCGGCCGCTCCCGCATCGACGACTTCTTCAACGTGCTGGTCGGCAGCATCTTCGCGGTGGTCATCGGTGTGGTCGGGACGCTGTATTTCCAGGCCTACTACGTTCCCGAGGCCATCAAGAGCCGCGGCACCTACGAGATCTCGCAGCTGGTCTGGGGCATCTTCCTGGTCTGCACGATCGTGCTCGGCTACCTGGCCCGCGAGTTCGTCCGCGAGTTCATGGAGCGGCGCTGGGTGTCGGGCCTGGGCCTGCGCCGGATCCTGATTGCCGGCTCTGGTGAACTGGGCCGGATGGTGGCCGATCGCATGTTCGAACACCGCCAGCTCGGCTACGTAGTGGTCGGGTTCGTGGACGACCGCGCCGGCGGCGATCACCTGGGCTACCGCGGCGTGCCGCTGCTCGGCACGCTGGCCGAAGCGCCCGAGATCGCCGTGCGCGAGCAGATCGACCACCTGTACGTGGCGCTGCCGATGGAAGAGCACGTCAAGATGCTCGACCTGGTCGAAGGCGTCAGCCGCGAGTGCATCGACGTCAAGGTGGTGCCCGACCTGCTGCAGTTCATCGCCCTGCGCGCCCGCCTCGAAGACCTCGACGGGCTGCCGGTCATCAACGTCAACGACGTGCCCCTGCAGGGGCTCAACGCCGTCATCAAGCGCGCGCTCGACATCGTCATCTCGGTGGTCGCGCTGGCGGTCATGGTGGTGCCTGGGCTGCTCATCGCCTGGCTCATCAAGCGCAGCTCCCGCGGCCCGATCTTCTACTCGCAGGAGCGGATGGGCCTCGATGGCCGGCCGTTCAGGGTCTACAAGTTCCGCACCATGCCGATCACGGCCGAAGACGAGACCGGCCCGGTGTGGGCCGACGAAGACGACTCGCGCGCCACCACGGTGGGCCGCCGGCTGCGGCGGATGGACCTCGACGAATGGCCGCAGTTCGTCAACGTGCTCAAGGGCGAGATGTCGATCGTCGGCCCGCGCCCGGAACGGCCCTACTTCGTCGAGCAGTTCAAGCACCGCATCCCGCAGTACATGCTGCGGCACAAGGTGAAGGCCGGCATCACCGGCTGGGCCCAGGTGAACGGCTGGCGCGGCATCACCTCGCTCGAGAAGCGCATCGAATACTACCTCTACTACATCGAGAACTGGTCGGTCTCCCTCGATCTGAAGATCATCTGGCTGACGGCGGTGCGGGGCCTGTTCTCGCAGCGCCCGGCGCATTGACCAACGCTTCCTCCACAGGTCCCCATGCAGAAACGCGTCGTCATCACCGGAGCCGCCGGCTTCATCGGCTCACATCTGTCGGACGCACTGCTCGATCGCGGCTACGCGGTGGTCGGCATCGACAACCTGCTGACCGGCGATCTGGCCAACATCGCGCACATCAAGAACCGCGATTTCGAGTTCATCAAGCACGACGTCACCAACTACATCAACGTCGACGGCCCGGTCTACGCGGTGCTGCACTGGGCCAGCCCGGCCAGCCCGATCGACTACCTCGAACTGCCGATTCCCACGCTGAAGGTGGGCGCGCTGGGCACCCACAAGGCGCTCGGCCTGGCCAAGGCCAAGGGCGCCCGCTTCGTGATTGCCTCGACCTCCGAGGTCTACGGCGATCCGCTCGAGCATCCGCAGAAGGAAACTTACTGGGGCAACGTCAACCCGATCGGCCCGCGCGGGGTCTACGACGAGGCCAAGCGTTTCGCCGAGGCGATGACGACCGCCTATCACCGTTATCACGGGCTCGATGCCAAGATCGTGCGCATCTTCAACACCTACGGCCCGCGGATGCGCGTGCGCGACGGCCGGGCCGTGCCGGCCTTCATGTCACAGGCGCTGCGGAACGAAGACGTCACAGTGTTCGGCGACGGCAGCCAGACTCGCAGCTTCTGCTACGTCAGCGATCTGGTGGACGGCATCATCCGGATGATGGAGTCGTCCGAGAACAGCCCGATCAACATCGGCAATCCGACCGAGATGACGATCAAGCAGATCGCCGAGACCATCATCGAGATGACCGGCTCGACCAGCAAGATCATCTATCAGCCGCTGCCCGAGGACGACCCGAAGGTCCGCCGTCCCGACATCACCCGCGCCCGCACGCTGCTCGGCTGGGAGCCCAAGGTCGATCTGCGCGAGGGGCTGACGAAGACGATCGAGTACTTCCGCACCAAGGTGCTCTAGTCGCCGCTGCGGCTCATCCCGATGGCGACCAGCAGCCAGGCCGCGGTCAGCGACGCGAATCCGACGAACACCGGCACCAGCGATTCAGCGGCCCCGACGGCCACGATGGTGTAGGCGTCGGTGGTGAAGCCGCGCCGCCACAATGGCATCAGCGCGTTGATGAGCCCCAGCACCGTGCCGGCAGCCGCCGCAAACAGTCCGGCCAGCGACAGCGGCCGCATCAATGCCAGGTGCCGCTCGGTCGGCCGGACCGCGTAGACAATGGCCATGACGAGCGGGACGAAGGCCAAGACGAGCGAAAGCAGGGCGAACAGGCTGGCGTTGCGAAGAACGTTCATCGGAACCTCCGGGTGACAGTGGTGTCAATCAGGAGAACGCGCGCCGGGTGCCGTCGTGACAGGTGTCACGCCGGAGCGGCTGGCGCGTTCTTCCTGTGTGGACCGCGAAGCCGAACTGGCCCTCGTGACGCGTCTGCGCGCCGGCGACGCCGACGCCTTCGACGACGTCTATGCCGCCTTCAACACCCGGGTCTTCAGCTTCCTGGTGCGCCTCTCACGGCGGCGCGAGGTTGCCGAAGACCTGCTGGAGGAGGTCTGGATGCGCCTGGTACGTCACGCGCCGCGCCTGCAGCCCGACACGCGGCTGGGCCCGTGGCTGTTCACCGTGGCCCGCCATCTCCACGTGAGCTACGTCCGGTCGCGCCTGCTCGAAGACTCCGTGGCCGGCAGCCTGATGAGCCTGTGGCCGGTCAGCCTCGACCGCTCGTCGCCCTTCGAGGAGACCGCGGCACACGAACTCGAACGCCGGATCGAGCGCGCCCTCGCCACGCTGCCGGTCGCCGCGCGCGAGGTGCTGCTGCTGGTGGCGGTCGCCGGCCTCGAGCCGTCGGACGCGGCCGATGTCTGCGGGACGACGCCCCAGGCCCTGCGCCAGCGCCTGCACCGGGCGCGTGAGGCGTTGGCGCGAGCCCTCGACCGCGAGGCCGCCATGCCGGCCGGCGTCTTGAAAGAGGTGAGGCCATGACCGATCCGCTGACGCCGCTCTCCGAACTGCGGTCGGCTGAGCCAACGCCTGAGCGCGCGGCCAGAATCCACAGGCGCTGCCGGGCGGAACTGGCTCGGCGCCCGCGGCAGGCGCCCGCAGGTGCGGCGCGGCCCGGACAGGCCGGTGGTTCCCGTCTGTGGCAGACGGCGGTGGCGAGCCTGTGCGTGGCCTACGTGGTCGAAGTGATCGTGCTGGCCGCCGATGTCCTGCGGTCGCGCTGAGTCCGGAGTCGCCGCTGCGCGGCCGTGACCTGACGCGGGCTGACGAGTTTCACGATCCTGACGGGCATGGCCAACCTCCTCGCGGCACTGTCGGGGACCGGCCGCTCACTCGCGCACCGCGCTGGCGCGAATCGCCATGACGGTCGAGGCGTGTGCGGCCAGCAGTGAGGCGGTGGCACCGCCCGCCTCGCCCGTCGCGACCGGACCGTGGCCGCGCCACCAGGCGTCGGCGGCTGACCACCGCGAGGCGTCAGCGCAGGCGGCAAGCACCACGCCGAGGGCGGCCGCTTGCGTAGAAGTCCGAGGCCGGCGCAGGATCGGCGGCAGATGACCTTGGGAGGACCGCGGCGTCGTCATGGACGCGCCAGGCGCGACGCCGGCCCCCCCGCGTGTCATTGCCGCCCGGCTACTTCGGCGCGTCGGGCAGCGCCAGGCCGATGAGCTCGGCGGCCGCACCCTGCCCCGCCACCGCCACCACGATGTACTGCTTGCCTTCGTGCAGGTAGGTCATCGGCGAGCCGGTCTGCGGACCGGGCAGCGGCACCGCGCCCAGTTCCTTGCCGGTCAGCTTGTCGTAGGCCCGGAACATGCCGCCACGGCGGCCGTCGGGATGCGTGGACGACCCGCCGTCGCCCGCCATGACGAGCGTCCTGGTCGTTAGCACGCCGACGCGGCCGGTGCGGCCGGTGCGCGGAATCGTCACGCCCTTGAGCGCCGGATGGTTCTTGACGGCGTCGTCGGTTTCTCCGTGCACGGTCTGCCAGACGATCTCGCCCTTGTTCAGGTCGATGGCGCTGATGGTGCCCCAGGGTGGACGGATGATCGGCAGGTTGTCGATGGCCAGACGCCGGCCGCCTTCACCGCCGGCGCCGTTGATCCAGTCCATGTTCGACCGCTTGGCGCCACGGACCATCGAGAGCGCCGTGACCTCGTCCTTCGAGTAGATGTAGACGATGTTGCTCACCGGATCGATCGAGCCGCCCTGCCAGTTCGGGCCGCCCGTGGAGCCCGGCAGCTGCAGCGTGCCCATCTTACCGGCCTCCGGATTGAGCTCCGACGGCGGCTCCCACATGCTGCCCATCTTCCAGCCCTTCACGAACTCTTTCGCCTTGGCGTTCAGCTCAGGCGTGAAGTCGAGCAGGTCTTCTTCCTTGACGCCCTGACGGCCGAAGGCCGGCGGCTTGCTCGGAATGGGCTGCGAAGGCGCGTACCACTCGCCGGGCAGGTCACCTTTCGGCACCGGCGTCTCGACGATCGGCCAGACCGGCACGCCGTTTGTGCGATCGAAGACGTACAAGTAGTTCTGCTTGGTCGGCGCCGCCACGGCCTTGATGGCCTTGCCGTCCACGGTGATGTCGGCGAGGATGGGCGCGCTTGGCATGTCCCAGTCCCAGATGTCGTGGTGCGTGGTCTGGAACGCCCACTTCATCCGGCCGGTCTTGACGTCGAGTGCGACGAGCGAGCTCGAGTAGAGGTTGTCGCCGTGCCGGTGCCCGCCGTAGTAGTCGCCGGTCGGCGCCTCGACGGGCACGTAGACGAGCCCCAGCGCCTCGTCGGCCGACATCTGGGCCCACGATCCGGTGTTGCCGGTGTAGGTCCACGACTCGCTCTGCCAGGTCTCGTTGCCCTTCTGGCCATGGCCGGGGATCGCGCTGAAGCCCCACATTTTTTTGCCAGTGCGGGCGTCGAATCCCATGATGACGCCCTTGATGTGCTCCTTGGTCGCCGGGGCGCCGCCGGGCAGGTGGGCGGAGCCGACGATGACGACGCCGTTGGCGACGATTGGCGCCGAGTGGAGGCCGATCTCGGCCTTGTCGAGGTCTTCGACGGGGTAGCCGAGCTGCGTGCGCATGTCGAGCACGCCCTTGTTGGCGAACGCCGGATCGAGCGCGCCGGTCGTGGCGTCGATCGAGAGCATCTGGTAGCCCGGCGACACCATGAACACGCGCTTCACGGCGCCCGACTCCCAGTACGCCACGCCGCGGCCCGACAGGGCGCGCGGAAACGTGCGGGGCCGCTCATCGAAGCGTTTCGACCACAGCACCTCGCCGGTGGCCGGATCGAGGCTCACGGCGGTGCGGCGCGTACCAACCGCGGCGTAGAGCGCGCCGCTGGCGTAGAGCGGCGTCGCCTGCAGCGCGATCTCGGGACGGGGGCCGAAGTTGTCGGTACGGAAGCGCCAAGCGATGCGCAGAGAGCCGAAGTTCGCGGCGTTGATCTGCTCGAGTGGCGAATACCGCGTGCTGGCGAGATCGCCCCCGTAGGTCCGCCATTCGCCGGCAGGAGCTGCCGCAGGCGGCGGTGTTGCCGCCCGCTGGCCGGCCGCCACCGCTGCCAGTCCCACCACCATCAGGCCTGTCGCCAGCGACAGGCGCCCGCTCGTCCGTGAACGTTCCATGGGTCCCCCGAACTCGAAGTTGGGCTTCGCGCCGCCGGAAATACTACCAGCGAATGCTCTTCAGCCCTAGCAGCCGGTGGCGGGGGCGCGGGGTCAGGGGCCGGGCTGTTCGGGGCGGGCGGTGCGGGTGATCCGGCGGACGTAGTCGAGCGACGAGGCGAGCGTGATGGCCAGCGACGCCCAGATGAAGGCGTCGACGATCGGCGAGGTCTGGCCCAGGTAGTTGAAGAAGAGCACCACCACGCCGGTGACGATGAACAGCGCCGTCGCCGCCTTGCCGAGCGGCGACGGGCGGAAGGTGCGCGGGCCCACCGCCAGGTTCACGATCGCCACCGTGAGCACGATGGCGACATCGCGGCTGATGATGAGGATGGTGAGCCAGAGCGGGATCCGGTTCGGCAGGCCCAGATTGGGCAGCGTCAACACGATGAAGGTCGTGACCAGCAGCAGCTTGTCGGCCGCCGGATCGAGCCAGGCGCCGAGCGAGGTCTTCTGGTTGGCGCGGCGGGCGGCCAGCCCGTCGAGCGCATCGGTGAGTCCGGCCGCGGCAAAGGCCACCAGGGCCCAGCCGAAGCGCCCGTAGACCACCGCGAGCACGAACACCGGTATGAGAAGCAGCCGCAGCAGCGTGAGCTGGTTGGCGAGGGTGAGCACCGGCTCGCTCATCGTTGCCCTCCTGCCAGTGCCGACAGCCGCGTGACGGCCGCGACCAGATCGGCGCCGGTCACCGGCCCCAGCAGGTTGAAGGCGCCGCCGTCAAGGCGCAGCACACCCGAGGCGACGGCGCGGCGCACGGCGGGAAACGCCAGGTGGTCGGCCGGCACGTCAGAGATGGCCACGGCGGTCGCGTCCCATGCCGCCACCGTGGCGGCCGGCCCCAGCACCGCGAGCGTGCGGCTGATGGCGTCGGCCAGACCCAGGCGCCGGATCGGCGCGTCGGGCTGAAAGGTGTAGTTGGGATACACCTCCATGGCACCACTGCGCGCCACGGTCTGGATCCAGCGTTCGGCCCAGTGACCGCGCACGTCGGTCACCACGAGCTGCCGCTGCGGCGAGGTGGCGAGCGGCGCCAGGCGCACCCCCATCAGCGCCGCCACATCGCCGCGGGTAGCCTGGGGCCGCGCCCCGATGGCGCGGTATTCGGCCGGCAGCGCCGCCTCGCGCGCCCGGTCGCGCACGCGGGCGATCGCGGCCTCGATGGCCGGGGAGGGATCCACGGCTGCCGCGCGGGCGTACGCGGCCAGGGCCAATTCGAACTCCTGGCGCTCGGCGTGCACATCGCCGATGATCAGGTGCGCCTTCACGTCGTCGGCGTCGTAGATGAGCGCCGCGCGCGCCAGCTCGAGCGCCGTCTCCGGTCGTCCGGCCTGGCGCTCGACGCCGGCGAGATCGCGATAGAGGAACGCGGCATCCGGCGAGGCCTCGATCGCGACCCGGTAGGCGGCGCGGGCGTCGTCCCAGCGTCCGGCGGCCGCGGCCCGCTCGGCCCGGCCGATGCGGTCCTGCACGACGCGCACGCGCAGCGTTGCCACGCGTTCGGCGAGATCGGGGATGGCGGCATCGGCCGCCAGCGCGCCTTCGAAGCTCGCCAGCGCGTCTTCCTCGCGTCCGAGATCGATGAGGGCCAGTCCGCGGCCGACCAGCGCCGGGGGGTAGGGGCGCTCGGTCGGCGAAGCGGCGTCGAAGTGCGGCAGCGCGTCACCGGCGCGCTTCTGTGCCAGTGCCGCGTAGCCGGCGCCGGCGCGGGCCGGCGCGAAGTCGCGATTGGCGGTGAGGACGGCCGTGAACTCGCGCTCGGCGGCCGGCAGGTCGTTGGCCTGGAGCAGACGCCAGCCGCGGGCCAGCCGGTCGACCGTGGTCTTCGGGGTGCCCCCGGGAGTCACGGGGAACAGGAACTCCGGATGCTGCGGCGCGATCGGCGTCGTGACGACCGCCGGCGGCGGCGCGCAGGCGGCGCCCAGGGCGAGCACGAGGGCCAGGCCGAGCCGCCGCCTAGACATGCACCTTTTCGACGGCCGTGGACGTGAGCTGGCCGGCGAGCCGGCGCGGCACGTCGGCCTCGATGCGGGTCCGCCGGCCGATGCTGACCTGCGAGACGACGCGGCCGTGCCGGAACACCCAGCGCAGGCGTGCCGCATCCGCCGGATCGTCGGGGTCGAGTTCCACACTCACCCGCTGCCGATCGAGCGCCACGGCGGCGGCCACGGCCTCGACCAGTGCCTCGACGCCCTCGCCGGTTTGCGCGGAGATGCAGAAGCGCGCCGGGTCGGCGCGCTCGATCGCAGTCCGCTCGTCGGCGGTCATCTGATCGATCTTGTTGTAGACCTCGAAGCGCGGCACCGTCAGCGCTTTCACGCCCTCGAGCACGCGCATCACCGCCGCGATCATCCGCTCGCGTTCGGGGTGCGAGGCATCGATGACGTGCAGGATGAGGTCGGCCTCCGCGGCTTCTTCGAGCGTGGCGCGGAACGCCGCCACCAGCGCATGCGGCAGGCGATCGATGAAGCCGACCGTGTCCGACACGAGCAGCTCGCGTTCGTCGGGCAGACGCAGGCGCCGGACCAGCGGGTCGAGCGTCACGAAGAGGGCGTCGGAGGCGGTGGCGTCGGATTTGGTCAGACGGTTGAACAGCGTCGTCTTGCCGGCGTTGGTGTAGCCGACCAGCGCCACGGTGGGCACCAGCGCTTTGTCGCGCCGTTCGCGCAACTGGCCGCGGCGTTTGCGCACCTGCTCGATCTCGTCGCCGATCACCTTGAGGCGCGTGCGGATGCGCCGCCGATCCATCTCGAGCTTGGTCTCGCCCGGTCCGCGGGTGCCGATGCCGCCCCCAAGGCGGGAGAGCGCGGCGCTCGAGCCGACCAGACGCGGCAGCATGTACTTGAGCTGCGCCAGCTCCACCTGCAGCTTGCCTTCGCGCGTGCGCGCCCGCTTCGCGAAGATGTCGAGGATGAGCTGCGTGCGATCGACGACCTTGCAGGCGACCACCTCCTGCAGCTCGCGCAGCTGCGCCGGCGTGAGCTCGTTGTCGACGATGACGAGATCGACGCGCCCTTCGGCGCAGGCCAGCGCCAGCGCCTTGGCCTTGCCGCGGCCGATGAAGGTCGCCGGATCGGGCGTCGGCCGTTCCTGCAGCGCGCGCACCACCACGACGGCGCCGGCAGCGTCGGCGAGCCCCGCGAGTTCTTCGAGTGATTGCTCGGCGTCGGTCCGGCGCAGCGCGCCGGTGACGAGCCCGACGAGCGCCGCGCGTTCCGGGGCGGCGAGACGTCGTTCGGTCATGGTTGGATCCTGCAACGTATAATCGCACACTTGACCGCCCGCCGGCGGGCCCCTGCGGAGCCTTCGTGCCACAGATTCCGATCGACTTCGTGCTCTTCGCCGTCACGCTGGCGGGAGTCGCGCTCTTCCATCACCACACGCTGCGGGTCGCCGTTTCCGGACTGACCGTCATCGCCATCTACAAGGTGCTGTTCGCGCCCTTCCGCGACGGCGCCGGCCTGGCCGGCCTCGGCGCGCACCTCGCGCACGAGTGGGTCGTCATCGCCAACCTCGGTCTGCTGCTGACCGGCTTCGCGCTGCTGGCGCGGCAGTTCGAGGAGAGCGGCGTGCCGGAAGCGCTGCCGAAAGTGCTGCCGACCGGGTGGATGGGCGGCTTCGCGCTGCTCGCGCTGACCTTCGTGTTGTCGTCGTTTCTCGACAACATCGCCGCCGCGCTCATCGGCGCGACGGTTGCCAGGATCGTGTTTCCCGAGGTGCACATCGGTTACCTCGCGGCCATCGTCGCCGCCTCGAACGCCGGCGGCTCCGGCAGCGTCGTCGGCGACACGACGACGACGATGATGTGGATCGACGGCGTGTCGCCCATCGACGTCACCCACGCCTATGTGGCCGCAGTGCCCGCGCTCGGCATCTGCGGCCTCATCGCGGCGCGCCAGCAGCATGCGCATTCCCCGATGCGGCCGGCCGCTGCCGCCGGCCACCCGATCGACTGGGGTCGGATCGGCGTCGTCGCGATCCTGCTGGTGGCGGCGCTGGCCGCCAACATCGGCGTCAACGCGACGGCCCCCGACCTCGCCAATCAGTTCCCGGTGCTCGGCGTGGCGCTCTGGGCCGCGATCCTGGCAACGTCCGCGTATCGCAAGCCCGATTGGGCGGTGCTGCCGAGCGCCGGCACCGGCGCGGTCTTCCTGCTGTCGCTGGTCATCGCGGCATCGATGATGCCGGTCGAACGGCTGCCGCCCGCGTCCTGGCAGACGGCCTTTGGTCTCGGCTTCGTGTCGGCGGTCTTCGACAACATCCCGCTCACGGCGCTCGCCCTGCGCCAGGGCGGCTACGATTGGGGCATGCTGGCTTATGCGGTGGGCTACGGCGGTTCGATGATCTGGTTCGGCTCGTCGGCCGGCGTGGCCGTCACCAACGTCTTTCCCGAAGCGCGGTCGGTTGCCCAGTGGCTGCGCCACGGCTGGCACGTCGCCCTTGCCTACGTCATCGGCTTTGCGATTCTTCTGATGACGCTCGGCTGGCAGCCGCACGAAGCGCATCGCCCGGCGACCACGGTGGCGGCACCGGTCGAGGCGCACTGACGACCACGGCCCGCGCCAAGACCGCCACGCGCACGCCGAAGCTGCCACGCGCGCCGCTGCCGCGCCAGACCGGCGGTCGTCACGACTTGGGGCTGGGGGCTGGGGCGTGCCGGTGTCTCGCGGTGAAAGGACTCGTGCCTTCGCGGCGGGACGATGTCGCGCCCCAGCCCCTAGCCCCTAGCCCCCAGTCCCTGTCCTCAGAGTCCAGCCTTGGTCTCTTCCGCCATGAACTGCACCACCTGCCGCAGGTCACCGCCGGACCGCTCGAAGGCCGCCAGTTGCCGGTCGGCGCCGGTGCCGTGGTTCAGGATCCAGCGCACGCCCTCGATCTCGCGCCGGCTGCCCAGTTCGTCGACCGCGTCGTCGACCAGGCTGAGATATTCCTCGACCAACTGGCGC
>JANNIB010000445.1:0-6879 GCA_031404695.1 Acidobacteriota bacterium | reverse complement strand
CTTGATGTAGCCGGTGTGGCTGAGCGTGACCACCATGTCGGTCGGGGTGATCAGGTCTTCGGTCGGGATGCCGAGAATGAACGGCTACGACGCCTGCCGTCGCATCCGGGAACAGCCGTGGGGCAAGCAGGCGGTGATGGTCGCCCTTACGGGCTGGGGCCGGGACCAAGATAGGCGGCGGTCGCAGGAGGCGGGTTTCGATCAGCATATGGTCAAGCCGGTGGACCCCGCCGCCCTCGAGCGGCTGTTGGCGGGCCTGAAGACGACGAAGCCGTGATGGTGGCGCGCTCCACCACTGCCGCATCGTCGGCAGCACGTCATCGATGACGGTAGCCACGCTCGATCTCCGCGTTCATTTCATCGACAGTGGCGGCCGTAGGAAACGTGTGGCGCCCGGCCGCGCGAACCGCCGCCAACTTGGCGGCCGAATCGCCCAGGGGCTCCCGCTGTTGCGCCGCGCGAAGCGTCTCGCGCACCCAGGCGGCAACCGTCATCCGGCGCGCCGCAGCTATGCGCGGCAGTTCCAGGAACTCGACCTCGTCGAGCAGGACCTGTAGTCGCACTTCCTCATGCGATGAGTATGGTCGACTGCGCAGCGTCAACTACTATTGCCGGTCGGCAGATCCAATTGTCGCCGCGCACCCGCAACAGCACCAACAGCTCGTAGGTGGCGGCGTGAAGACGCGCGGCCAGCGCCGCAATCGTCTCGCCGAGGTCGTCGGTGTCGGCTCGGCGCGCGAGCACGAGCGCGTGTGGCGAAGCGTGATTGGCGAGGGTTGCGACGGGAGAGGCAGCGCGCATGTCGCATCGTAGCGTGGCACTTTGTGCCGTCGGAGGATGGCGCCGGTAAGGCGATCGCGACGCGATCCACCATGGCTGCGTGCAGCAGCACACGTTCGCGCCTTCAGCGCGATGGCAGCGCTCTGGGGCGTCGGTCTACGCGTGCTCGCCAATCGCAGCGCGGGTGCCTTCAGAAACGCGTCAAGCGAAAAGTGAGACCGGTCGCGCGCTACTGCTTCGCCTCGGGATTCCAGTTCAGGACCAGCCTGATTGGGGCGACGGTGCCGTCCACCACCGTGTTGATTAGGAAGCGTCCGTCGGGGGCCACGTCGTACTGCCGTGCCTGCTGCGCATCGAGGCCGCCGCCCACGATGCGCGTGGGAAAGAGTGCCGCCGGGACGCGCGGTACGACGGCGGCCGCGGAGACGGCGATCGGGGCGGCCATCAGCTCGCCGGCCGGGTTGAGGTAGAACAGCTCTTTCCCGTCGTGCCGCCACACGGGATGAATGCCGCCCCCGGTGGAGACCTGCCACTGGCCGTCCGCTTGATTCGCCGACGAGTCGTCTGACGGCGGCCCGAACGGCCGCACGTAGATCTCCGGCCGGCCGGATTCGTTTGACTGGTAGGCCACCCACCGGCCATCCGGGGAGAACATCGCGTAGCCCTCGCGGAAGGATGTTTTCCGCCACACCATGGGCGTCCGGTCCCCCGACGTTGGTACGACCCAGATGTCGACGTTGGTCTGCGGATCCACGCCATTGAAGAGCACAAAGCGCCCGTCTTTCGATGCGCTGGTGACGACCTTCGTCTGAACAGAGGTCAACAGTCGCTCCGCCTCGCCCGCGCCGTTGCTGCGCTTCTGGTACAGATCAAACCCTGCCGCCTCGAAGAGCGAGAACATGACCCGTGCGCCGTCGGCTGACCAGACGGAAAACCGCTCGACGTCGGGACCGAACGTGAACCGGCTGTCGCGGAGGCCATCGAGCAGCCAGAGATCCTCGTTGCCCTGCACCGTGCGCGACACCGCCACACGCTGGCCATCGGGCGAGACGCTGGGGTTACTGAGCGTCGCGTCGCGGGGACCCACGGCGCCGCGGGCCACGCCCGACCGGTCCACCCAGGTCAGCTGCCGCAGGCTGCCGTCACCCCTCCGGTAGGCGAGCAGCCCAGTCGCCGCCGCCGACACGGCTATGCGACCCGTCCTGAGGTCAACCCCGACGCCTTCGGCCAGCGTCACCGGCTGGCCCACCAGGGTCGCCGTCGTGAGATCCAACCGCTGGGCGACCAGCGTTGCCGTGCCGGGCCGCACCCACAGCACCCATCCACCTTCGCCGGTGGCTGACGCGCCCGACGCCCCGCCGTGCGAGGGCAGATACACCCCGCCGGTATCCGCGGTCACCAGCCGTGTCGGGGCGCGGCCGTCGAGCGCGCCGAGATAGATGCCCGTGCCGTCTGCCCCGCCGCCCACGAAGAACAGGAACCGGCCGTCGGGCAGGAACTGTGGCGCCGTGTTCCCGAACGCGCCTTCCAGCTGCGTGACCGGGACGGCGGTGCCGCCGGTGGCGGCCACGCGCATCAACGGCGAGGTGAGGCTTGGCGCAAACAGAATCACGCCGTCCGTGTGCCACGTCCCGCCGGCCCCACCCGTGAGGGTCGCCAGCGTCTGCGGGGCGCCACCGGCCAGGTCGAGGCGTTGCAACGTGCCCCCGGCAAAGAAGCCGATGGACCGGCCGTCGGGGGACCAGAAGGGCCAGGTCGCCCCCTCCGTCCCCGCCAGCGACTGCGCGCTCGTGCTGGCCAGCGGCCGCAGCCACAGCCGGGAGGCGCCGTCACTGTCGGCGGCGAAGACGATCTGGCGGCCGTCGGGTGAGAGCGCAAACGACGTGAGTAGGCTGGTCGGAGGTGTCACGATCTCAAGGCGGGTCTCAGGCGGGACGGGCGGCGGGGTCTGGCGCAGATATCGCAGGGTGGGCGTTGCCATCGCCGCGATGAGCGCTGCCGCGACGGTGAGGGCCACCATCCACGGGAGTCGCCCGCGCGACGACGCCATCGGCACCGCGGCGCCTGCGGCGGACGGTCCATCCGCGGTCGGCGACGCTGTCAGCGCGTCGTCGATCTCCAGCCGTGCACCCGCGGCTGAATCGAGCCGGCGCTTGCGGTCTTTCTCCAGGCACCGCCGCAACAGGCGTCGAATCGCCGGGGGCGTGTCGGTGGGGAGCGTTGTCCAGTCCGGCTCTGCCTTCAGCACGGCCGCGATCGTGTCCGACACGGTCGCGCCCGTGAACAGACGCTGCCCCGTCAGCATCTCGTAGAGCACCACGCCGAAGGCCCACACGTCAGCGCGCTTGTCCACGGCGGTGCCGCGCGCCTGCTCGGGACTCAGATACGCCGCCGTGCCGAGAATCATCCCGGCCTCGGTGCCTGCCGCGCCGTCGCCTTGGCGAAGGTGCGCGGGCGAGGTGATCGTCGGCGAGTTCATCGCGGCGGGGCTCGACGCGGCTGGCGGATCCATCGCTTTGGCGAGACCGAAGTCGAGCACTTTCACCGTGCCGTCTGGTCGCACCTTGATGTTCGCCGGCTTCAGGTCACGATGGATGATGCCCTGCTCGTGCGCGGCTTCGAGCGCCTCGGCGATCTGCTTTGCGATCGGCAACGCTTCGTCGAGCGGCATTCCGGCCTGCCGCGCCGAAGCGCCCGTTACGCGGAGGCGGGCAATACGCTGCGACAGGTCCTCGCCCTCGACCAGCTCCATCACTAGCGCGATGATGCCCGCTTGCCCTGAGCCTGCCGAAGGGCTCTTCTCCAGGCCGTAGATCTGCGCAATGTTCGGATGGTTGAGGGCCGCGAGCACTTCCGCTTCGCGCTGAAATCTGGCCAGGCGCTCGCGATCAGCGGCCACCGACTCTGGCAGCACCTTGATCGCCACCTGGCGTTTCAGGTTCGTATCCGTCGCACGGTATACCTGCCCCATCCCGCCTTCGCCGAGCAGAGCGGTCACGTCGTAGGGGCCGAGACGGGAGCCGGGAGTCAGCGCCAAGCGCTTGGAGTATATCGGCGATGCGAAGGCGCGCGCGAGACGAGTCGCAGAAACTGCAGCAGGAAAAATTGTAACGGGGATAGGCCCCGTGACAACCCGTCACAAATGGTCGAAGACGGGAGCGTCGGTCCGAGACGTCAGCGACAGACAGGCTACTTGACCGGCGCGCGCGCCCTCAATTCCTCGAACCAGTTGAGCACGACCTGGAAGACCGGCGCGACGGGCGTCGCGGGCGTGGCCGACTCGGGCCGGACCATCCCGATGAACGTGCCGGTCGGGGTGATGTCGAGCGTCCTCTGCGCGGACGGGCCGATGACCATCAGCCGGTTTGGCACGGTGGTGGAATTGCTGAGCGCGAAGCCTGGCCGCGTCGTGACGCTCACGACGCTCACGACGTTGGAAGTGCCGGTGCCGGACGCGCCAAACGACAGCAACTCCTTGCCATCCACGGACCACAGCGGGTAGATGTTTCCGGCGGACAACGGGAGTTCGTACTTGGCGCCTGTGTCCGGAAAGGGTTGCACGTAGATGCGCCGGCCGCCTCCCTCGGTGGTCGTGTAGGCCACCCAGCGGCCGTCTGGCGAGAACACTGCGTTTGTTGGTTCCGACGACCGCACACCGCCAAACGCTCCGACCTTCCGGTCGGGCCATGCGACCCACCATAACGCCCGGTCCGACCCCCGCGTCCCGCTGAAGAGGAGGCGTGCGCCATCGGGCGACCACGATTCGGGCGCGTGAGACGCCCCCGGTGCCGGCGTGGTCAATCGTTCGGCCGAGCCGCTGCCGTCGGCGAGTTGCGCGAAGATTCCCTCGTCGCCGTCGCGGTCCGACTGGAAGGCGATACGCGTCGCGTCGGACGACCACACGGGGAACCGGTTGTGCGCGCCGAAGGTCAGCCGCCGCATCGCGCTCGTCCCCGCCAACTCGTAGACCCAGATGTCGCTGACCGTGCCGTCATCGATCCCGACCGCGACGCGCAAGCCGTCCGGGGACACGCGCGGGTGCGCGTACTCGGCCGGCCTCACCTTGAGCCGTTCGACTGTGCCTGTGCGGTCGACGATCGCAAGCTCCGCGCCAGTCGACAGCCTCCCCACCGGCCCTGGGAGGTAGACGAGCGATCCCGTATCGGACACGCTGAACTGCATCGAGCCCGACAGCATCCCGCTGGATCGCACCCCTTCGAGTATCGGCACCGGGCTCCCCGCGAGCTCGAGCCGCGTGGGATCGAAGGGCACCGCGAGCAGCACACCGGCGAGGCCGTAGACCAGATGTCCGTCGGCGAGATAGCGACCGTCGGCTCCGCCGTTGACGAGGGTACGCCGTTCGCCGGACGCGATCGACTGCGCCACGATCTGGGCGGTGTCCCAACGCGCGGCACCGCTACCCGTGGCCAGGGTGAAGAGCACGTGGTCTCCGTCGGGCAACAGCTGGGGGCCGTGGGCCTGCTCGCGGCCCTTGACCTCGACGACGACGGCGGGTGTCCCGCCATCGGCGGACACGCGCAGGACGCCTCGCGCCCCCTGCTCCTGCGCGAAGAAGATCGACCCATCCCGCGCCCAACTGAGTCCGAGCACCGCGCCCGCGGGACAGATGGTGACCGGCGCTCCGCCCGTCAAGGCGATGCGCTTCAGCGTGCTGTCCCTCCGCGAGCTGAAGACGACCGACTGGCCGTCGGGGGAGAAGGCCGGATGTTCAGCGCCGGAGTCGGTGCCAGGAATCTCGCTGGCCTCGAGCGCCGACATTGCCCGCACGTAGAGCCGTCCGTTGGCCACATAGACGATCTGCGTGCCGTCGGGCGACACGGCCACCGATTGATGGCCCGGCCGCGAGAACTGCTGACCCTCGGGCAGCGGGAACGAGAATCGCGTGACCGGGCCCGTTGCGGCCGGCACAGGCAGTGCGAGGCGCCATACGGCCGCTCCGCCAGCGGCGGCGGCAACAAGAGCGATTGCAGCCGCAGCGATCGCGAGCCGCCCCCCGGGGAGCGCGCGCACGGTGGGCGCCACGGTCGCCGCACCTGGTGCGGCGGTGCCCATCGCGCCCTCGTCGATGTCGAGCCGCACGTCGCCGATGTCACGCAGCCGCTTCCTGGGATCCTTCTGGAGACAGCGCTGCAGCAGGGAGCGCACGTGCAGGGGGAGATCGGCCGGCAGCGCGGTCCAGTCGGGCTCCTGGCCGAGCACCGCGGCGATCGCGTCGGACACGGTGTCGCCGCCTGCGAATGCCATCTTCCCCGACAGCATCTCGAACAGCACGCAGCCGAACGCCCAGATGTCCGCGCGACGGTCCACCGGTTTGCCGCGCGCTTGCTCGGGGCTCATATACGCCGCGGTGCCCACGATCATACCGGCCACGGTCATGGCGGGAGAGGCCAGCGTGGGGGAGTCGGCGAACCTCGTGGCCCGCGGATTCCCGACCCCTGAACCGGGTTCCATCGCCTTCGCGAGGCCGAAATCGAGCACCTTCACGACGCCGTCTGGCGTGACCTTGATGTTCGCCGGCTTGAGATCACGATGGACCATGCCCTTTTCGTGCGCCGCCTCGATCGCCTCGGCGATCTGCCGGGCGATCGGCAGGGCCTCCGTGAGCGGTATCGGCCCACGCGCGATGACTTCCGCGAGCGTGTCGCCGGGGACCAGCTCGAGGACGAGACCGATCACCGCGTCGGCGGTCTGCTCCAGCCCGTAGACCGCGCCGATGTTCGGGTGATTGAGCGTCGCCAGGAACTCCGCTTCACGCTGGAACCGCGCCAGCCGGTCCACGTCGCGGGCGAACCCCTCCGGCAAGGCCTTGATGGCGACTTCGCGTTTCAGTCGCGTGTCGAGCGCGCGGTAGACCTCGCCCATCCCCCCGGCACCGAGCGGCGCAAGAATCTCGTACGGGCCGAGCCGCGTGCCGTCTGGCAGAGCCATGGGATACGGTCAGGGCGTGCGCAGCGGCTTCACGTACCACGTGAAGCTCGTGAACATCATCTCTTCCCAGGTCTGATCGCCCCACCACACGTCTTTGGTGGCATCAGGATTCGACTTGTTGGCCGCAGAATTGTCGTACCACGCCGAGGC
>JANNIB010000444.1:0-5616 GCA_031404695.1 Acidobacteriota bacterium | reverse complement strand
GTTTTGTGGTTGTAGGACACCGCGGAGACGGTGGGTGTGTCGGTGCGTTCTTGCTTCAACGACTGGAATACGGCGCGCGCCTGGCTGCATCGGGAGCTCACGAAACGAGGTCGCCTATGAACGCGGCGATGACGACGGCGCGGTGGCGCGTCCTCTCGGACTGGCACAATACCTGGCTGGCTGCCCCCGCCGAGGAGCGCGACCAACTGCGAGCCTTCTTCGCGACGGAGCACCCGGACCTGCTGCAGATGGCCGACGAACTCGCCGCCTCCAGTGAAGCGGTAAACGGATTTCTCGAGACGCCTGCGTTGGCGCTCGCCGCTCGGGACCTCGCGCAGGATGAGCCTCCGCTCGCTGAAGGTACGCTATTCGGACCGTACCGGATCGTGACGCTCCTGGCTCGTGGTGGGATGGGAGACGTCTATCGGGCCACCGACCCGCGCCTCGGTCGCGACGTGGCGCTCAAGACGCTGCCCAAGGCCGAGCCCGACGATGCGCACGCGGTCGAGCGATTCCTGCAGGAGGCGCGTATCACCGCATCGCTCGACCACCCCAACATCGTCAGGGTGTTCGACGTGGGCATGGCGAACGGGCGCCCGTACCTGGTCTCGGAACTGCTCGAAGGCGAGACCTTGCGCGCGTCGATCGGCAGAGGACCGGTGGTCCCCGCAGACGCCCGCGGCATTGCCGCCGCGCTGACGAGCGGCCTGGTGGCCGCGCATGCGCGAGGGTTGGTGCATCGCGATCTCAAGCCAGAGAATGTCTTCCTGACCCGATCTGGCACCGCGAAGATCCTGGACTTTGGCATCGCGAAGCTTTCGCAGGATCCCGCGCTGCCACGCGGCCTCGCGACGCTCACGGGGGTGATCCTGGGCACCGCCGGCTATCTTGCACCCGAGCAGGTCAAGGGCGATCCGGTCGATGCGCGCACGGACCTGTTCGCGTTGGGGTCGATTCTCTTCGAGCTGATGACCGGCCAGCGGGCTTTCGCGCGTGAGCACACGATCGATACCCTCCATGCCATCGTTCACGATGATCCGCCGGACCCATTGCCCCGCGGCACCGCGCTGACCGCCATCGTGAGACGCCTGCTCGCCAAAGCGCCCGATGCCAGGTTTCAGTCAGCCGCCGACCTGCTGTGGGCTCTGGAGCAGATCGACTCGACGTCGGTGCAGGCGCCGGCGCCGCCGGTGGCGGCGACCAGCCGATTCCTCGGCACTCGGAGAGGTTGGACCATGGCCGCGGCATCTGTATTGGCCACGGTGCTTGTGGCGCTCTTCGGTGGGTGGCTCGGTGGTCGGACACCGGGCGAATCCGTCGCGCCCAGACTGACGCGCTTCACCTGGTCGCTTCCGCCTGGAACAGGGCTCGACTCCGCACCCATCGTTTCCCCTGACGGGCGACGCATCGCATTCACGGCGGTTGGCGGCGAATCGAGTCCACGCCTGTTCGTCCGATCGCTCGACGCGCTCGAGGCCACGGCCATCGGTGGCACCGAGGGGGCCAAGCAGCCCTTCTGGTCGCCCGACGGTCACTCGCTCGGGTTCTTTGCCGCCGGCAAGCTCATGAAAGTGGCTGTCGCCGGCGGCGTCCCGATTGTCCTGTGCGATGCGCCGGACGGGCGGGGCGGCACGTGGAGTCCGTCGGGCACCATCGTATTCAGCCCCTCCCTGATCTTCGAAGGGCTTGCCAAGGTGTCGGCGGACGGCGGCGCGGCAGAACCCGTGACGCTGCTCGACGTGAACCGCGGAGAGAACTCGCATCGATGGCCCGCGTTCCTCCCGGACGGCGTGCATGTGCTCTTTCACGTCAGAGCCAGCACCGATGAGCGGCGCGGTGTGTACGTCGCGCGCATCGACGGGCCCGCGTCGATGCCTGGCTCGCCACTCTTCCGATCGGAATCGGAAGCGGTGTTCGTCCCAACGTCCGGGCGAGAGCGGGGTGTGCTGCTCTCCGCGGCCGACGGCCGGCTTCAGGCATGGCCTTTCGACGCGGCGGCGCTCCGGCTCATCGGGGACCCGCGAACGCTGCCAGTGGGCGCGGGCGCGAACACGCCGTACTACTCGGCGATGCTCAGTGCGTCGCCGGAAATGCTCGCGACCGTCACGACGCCGATGCCCTACGGCGTGGCTTTGGGCACCATTGAGCGAGACGGAACAGGCGGGCAACTGTCCGCGCCCCGACAACAGGGCTGGCCACGGCTCTCCCCCGACGGGACGCGGATGGCGCGACAGATGATCGATCCGGCCCGCGGCAATCCGGACATCTGGATCGAGGACCTCCAGGACGGCAGCCTCGTCCGCGTCACCACCGCGACCGGCAACGACCTGCTGCCGGTGTGGTCTCCGGACGGACTGCGGCTGGCATACGGATCCGGCACCTTGAAAGAGCGTCGGTTGAGCATTGCGGCGGCCGATGGCACCGGTGTCACACAGGAACTACCGTGCCCGGGCCTTCAGTGTGAGCCGACCGACTGGTCACCCGACGGGCGTCACCTCATCGTCAACACACGCGCTGCTGTTTTTGGTGTTCGCCCCGAAGACGTGTGGAGCGTGCCCGTCGGCGACGCCGGTTCGGCCGAGGCGATTCTTTCCGGGTCGTTCCCCGAGTACGACGCGCGGATCTCGCCGGACGGGCAATGGCTGGCCTACGTCTCGGAGGAGACCGGCCTGGCGCAGGTATCTGTTCGTGCGATGTCGGGCCTTCCCAGGCGTCTCGTCGTCTCCAACAGCGGCGGCAGCCAACCCGTCTGGCGACGCGATGGACACGAGCTGCTCTATGTCGATCGTGAAGGCCGTCTTCGTGGCCGATCCGTGGGACGCCAACCAACCGGAGAGCTCACGCTCGGTGCGGCCGTCTCGCTGGGTGTGCCGCTCATCGGATCGGGGCACTGGGGCACACAATATGACGTATCCCCAGACGGGCAACACGTCTATTTCATCGACCACACACCGCTGCCGAGGCCGAGCGAGATCAATGTCGCCATGGGCTGGAGGGCGCTCCTCAAGTAGTTAGTGAGGGGCGCCGGTGCGCCTTTCCGCCTGAGCGACTGGGATGGATACACCTTCGGGCGGCAGCCGACGTGGCCGAACGCTACGGCCTCGGCCCTGGCCGCAAGGCTAGATAGTCCCTTCGCGACTGCTCATTACTGTTCGGTCGCAGCGTTCAATCGAGATTAGCCGTCGACCTGGCCACCGGGCTCCTCCGTGGGAGTGCGGACGCGCGGTGCGTGGCGCCCATTGTCACGCCGTCCGCGCCCGTCCAGGTGGACCTCAAGCACGTGTGAGCACGGATCCGGGTGTACGTTTCTGAACAGCCGTCAGTCGCGTGGGCTGCTACATCTGTCTGTGCGCCCGAAGGAGTGGACGGCATGAACCTCAACCCCGCGAAACATGCGATCGGTCGGCCCCACGGAACCACGTTGGCGGTGGTGCTCACCGCCGCGGTGATTGCGAGCGCCGCGTTCAGCGGATGCGACACGACGACGGCAACCCCGACGGACTCGCGCACCGCGCCTGCAGCGACGCCTGCGCCAAGCGAGGTGACCCCAGCAGCCCTCGTTGCTGATGGCCAGCGCGTGTTCCGCTTCGACACCTTCGGCGACGAGCAGCTCTGGACCGAGACGCTACGCCTGCACGAGGTCGTCGAAAAGAGCGTGGATCCCACGACCGCGCTCAAGGTCGGGCTCAAAGTGGATGCCGACGTCCTGCCTCCCGGCATCCTCGAGAAGGTCGACCTCAAGAGTCCGGCGACGACGGTGGCGCTGCTCAAGATGAATGCCGTCGTCGGCCTCCAGGCCACTTTAGACGCGAACGACCACATCACGTCGCTCGGCGTCACGTGCGCGCTATGCCACTCCACCGTGGACAACTCCGTGATGCCCGGCATCGGACGCCGGAAAGACGGCTGGCCGAATCGTGACTTGAATGTCGGGGCCATCATTGCCCTCTCACCGGCGCTCCCGGCGGACAAGAAGGCGGTCTACACGTCGTGGGGGCCCGGCAAGTACGACCCGCGCTACAACCAGGACGGCAAGAACACCCCACTCGTCCTGCCGCCCGCGTACGGCCTCGCGGACGTTACGAACGAAACCTACACCGCCGAGGGCCCGATCTCGTACTGGAATGCCTACGTCGCCGTTACGCAGATGGGCGGGCAGGGCAACTTCTCGGATCCGAAGCTCGGGATCGCCGTTACACATTCGCCCGATCTGGTGAGCGCCAAGCTCCCGGCCCTACGTGCCTACCAGCACAGCCTGCCGACCCCTCCGCCTCCTGCCGGCAGCGTCGACACAGCGATGGCAGAACGCGGACGCGTGGTGTTCGATCGCACGTGCGCCAGTTGTCACATCAGCGGCTCGGGCACCGACAACAACAACGGCATCCTGCATGCGCCTGAGGAGACGGGCGTTGACGGCACGTACGCTGCGCGCACGGTCAACAAGAAATACCGAACCACCCCGCTGCGTGGCCTGTGGCAGCACGCGCCGTACTTCCACGACGGGAGCGCCGCGACCCTGGCCGATGTGGTGGCCCACTACAACCGCGTCCGCAAGCTGGCGCTGACCGCTGCGCAACAACGGGATCTCGTGGAATACCTGAAGTCGCTCTGACTGCCGCGCTCCGCTCCACACGCTACGGGAGCTATACCTGATGTCAAGCAACTACGGCACACCTCCCGTCCAGGGTCCACAGCATGAGCGGCTGGGCGCTTTCGTCGGGACATGGCACGCGGCCGGGCAATCCTTCGCCACGCACCAGGACCCGAGGAATCCGCGCGGGGCGCCGCTGGCGTGGGTCAGCGACGAGGTGACCGAGTGGCATCCTGGCAAGTTCTTCGTCGTCCAGCACGAAGTCGCGACGGCGGGCTCGGCGCCGTTGCTCACGCACGCCATCATCGGCTTCGACGAAGCCAGCGGCGACTACTTCGCTCATGCCTTCGAAAATCATGGGCACTATCGACGCTATACGGTGCGCGTAGTCGGCCGCACGTGGACGTTCACGGGAGGCACGGAACGCGCTCGTGTGGAGTTCAGCGAGGACGGGCACACGCAGACCGTCCGCTGGGAGTGGCGCCCAGACGGCGACGCTTGGCTTCCATTGTGCGATCGGACCAACGTGCGGGCCGGGGAGAACGCCGTCTCACAGTCCGAGCGTCCATGATGCTGCTTGAGGGGAAGATGGCGGTGCTTTACGGAGCGGCCGGACATATCGGCCAATCGGTGGCGCACGCCCGCACCACCCACAACACGCCGGCGCCGGTGACGATGGCCGCCGTCCAGTAGGGCCAGGCCGGGTGCGCCGGCACGTTCGAGAACGTGACCTAGAGCACCTGGTCTTCGAGACGTCCGCCGGTGTCGACGATGAACGACTGCCCGTTCGAGTCGCCCTCGCGCACGCCCGACAGCTGGAGGCTGCTGAGCGTTAGGCTGCCGGCCTTCTCCGTCGCGACCAGGATGCCCTCGACCGGGGCGATGCTGTGGGGCCGTATCACCTACGAGATGATGGAGAGCTACTGGCCGGCCGGCGCTCGCGGGGCAGATGAAGCGCCGCCAGCCATGCGCGAGTGGGCGGTCAAGCTGGAGGCCAAGCCGAAGTACGTGGTGTCGTCGACGCG
>JANNIB010000443.1:0-9655 GCA_031404695.1 Acidobacteriota bacterium | reverse complement strand
CGGGGCGGTGGGCTTCATCCCCACGGGCTTGCCCGCCACACGGCGGTGTTTTACGGGGTGGTGCCACGGACCCGGGGTCGTCACATGGGGTCACCGTGACAGACCCCGTTACAACTCGGCAGCGAGCGGCGCCTGCGACAGCGGCGGGGTCAGTGCCGGAAGTGCCGGCGCCCGGTGAACACCATCGCCAGGCCGTGTTCATCGGCGGCGGCGATGACCTCGGCGTCGCGCACCGACCCGCCGGGCTGCACGACCGCCACCGCTCCGGCCGCGGCCACTGCATCGAGCCCGTCGCGGAACGGGAAGAAGGCGTCGGAGGCGGCGACGGTGCCGGCCAGCGGCAGTTCGCTCGCCACCGGCTTCCAGCCGGCCGCTTTCGTGGTCGCCACCTGCACCGCGTCCACCCGGCTCATCTGCCCGGCGCCGATGGCGCGCGTCCGCCCGGCATCCGCGAAGAGCACCGTGTTCGACTTCACATGGGCGCAGACACGCCAGGCAAAGCGCAAGGCCAGCCACTCGGCGGCCGTCGGCGCCCGCTTGGTCACCACCTTCACCGCCTCGCACGGCCACGCTGCCCGTGCTTCCTCCACGATGTCGCGCGCCTGCACCAGCAGGCCGCCGAGCACCGAGCGGATCTCACGCGCCACCCCCGCCGTCGCCGGCGACTGGAAGGCCGACGTGTCGGCGATGACCACCCGCATGTTCGGCTTGGCGGCCAGCAGCGGCCTGGCGTCGTCGTCCACCGACGGCGCGACCACGGCTTCGATGAAGGTGGACGTCAGCGCCTTCGCGGTGACGGCGTCGAGTGGCCGGTTCAGGCCGACGATGCCGCCGAAGGCCGAGAGCGGATCGGCGTCGCGGGCGCGTTCGAAGGCGTCGGCCGCCGAGGTGCCGATGGCGACCCCGCAGGGATTGGTGTGCTTGATGACGACCGCCGCCGGCTCGTCGAATTCGAGCGCGATGCGCGCGGCAGCGTCGAGATCCAGCAGGTTCGTGTAGGAGAGCTCCTTGCCCTGCACGATGGCCGGGCGTCCGAGCCCGCCGTCGCCGACCGCGTACCAGCTCGCCGGCTGGTGCGGATTTTCCCCGTAGCGCAGGTCGCGGACCTTGGCGGCGGTCACCACGAGTCGCGCCGGCGCCAGCGCCGCCGGTTCGCGTGTCGGCACGCCGGCGTCGTCGTAGCGGATGGCGTCGAGCACCTCGGCGATAGTGGTGTCGTAGGCAGCCGTATGCGTGATCGCCCGCCGCGCCAGGTCGAAGCGCATCGCTTGAGAGGGGCCGGCGCCGTCGAGTGACTCGAGCACCGCACCGTAGTCGGCCGGATCGACCACGATCACCACGTCGCGGAAGTTCTTGGCCGCCGCGCGCACCATGCTGGGACCGCCGATGTCGATGTTCTCGATGAGCTCGTCGAAGGAGGCCGCCGGATTAGCGGCCGTGCGCGCGAACGGATAGAGATTCACTGCCACCAGGTCGATGAGGCCGATCCCGTTGGCGCGTGCCGCCTCGAGGTCATGGGGTTCGTGCCGCCGTGCCAGGATGCCGCCGTGCACCAGCGGGTGAAGTGTCTTGACGCGGCCGTCCATCATCTCGGGAAAACCGGTGACGTCCGAGACGTTGGTGACGGGCAGGCCGGCGGCGGCCAGGGCCGCGGCGGTGCCACCGGTCGACACCAACTCGAAGCCGCGCGCCTGCAAGCCGCGGGCGAAATCGAGAAGGCCGGACTTGTCGGACACGCTGAGCAGTGCACGTCGCATGGTCGGGGACCCTGGTCTTTCGTGAGAATCAAAAGCGAAAACGTGAAACCGTCCGCAAGAAACCGCGAGACAGCCATTGACACTCGGAGACACCGGTCGGTATCATCCACGGTGCGGTTCCCCCCGTGGGGACGCGGAAGGCCGCGATCGCGCGGCCTTTTTTCGTGGCTCTGGCGCCCGCCCGGGGGTCTGGAGTCGGATGTAAGGTGGCGACAGCCACAGCAAGCTAGGAACAAGAACGATGCGTATCACAGGCAAGGTCAAGTGGTTCAACAACGCCAAGGGCTACGGCTTCATCGAGCGCGAGGGCGGTAGTGACGTGTTCGTCCACTACTCGGCGATCCAGGGCTCCGGCTTCCGCTCCCTCGAAGAGGGTCAGGGCGTCGAGTTCGAAATCGTAGACGGTCCCAAGGGCCCGCAGGCGGGCAACGTTCAGCTCGTCTGAGCCACTGATGTCACCCGGCGCCGGCCTTGCGGTCGGCGCCGGTTCTGCCAGGTTCGTCCTCGCGGTTCGTCCCCCGCCCGTCCCCACCCCACTCATTCGTCAGGCGCGTCCGTCTTCGGCTTGGCGGTGAACGTCACGCGTCCATCCTGCACGCCCACCCGGAAGGCCACTTCCGTGCCGTCTGGGGCCAGCTTCGAGACCTGGGCGCGCACGACCTCGCGAAACCGTTCGAACGGCACGTCGGCTTCGCCGGCCTGACGGCGGGCCGCGCTCAGCTGGTCGAAGAGCGCACGCACCTTCTCTGGTTCGGCCTCGGGATCGCGCAGCGCCACAACGTCCAGGCGTGGCGGGCCGCCTGCCGCCGCGGCCGTGGCGGCGCGGTCGCGCGCCATCGTGGGCGCGACCGGCGTCGAGCCCGACGGCGGCTCGGCCATCGACCGGCCACGCGGCCCCGGCCGCCCCAGTTCGCGCATCTTCAGGTCCCGCTCCCAGCGTTCGCAGAAGGCCGAATATCGCGACTGCAGGCCCTGGAAACGGAAGCGCTCCGCAGTGTTCTGGATGTGCATCCGGTCGTACTGCTTGACGAGCCCTTCGACGCGGGCGCGAGTATCCCACGGCAGCTTCGGCGCGCGGCCGATGAAGAAGAGTTGGTACTCGACCTCGAGCTTCTTGATCTCGGTCTCGAGCTCGCGCAACTGCCGATCGAAGGCGGTGGTGGGCGGGGCCACGGTTACCTGAGCAGCTGAAACCAGAGCAGCGGCAGCCACAGCTCCCGCGCGTAGGGGACGGGCCGATCGTCGATGAGGACTTCCGACTCCGGCAGGTGGCCGACCAGCGCGTAGAGATCGCGCAGCGCGCCGACATCGGCGCTGAAGAACCGCGCCCGGTGGCGGCGGGCGACGCCGCTGCCGACGACGCGGTATTCGGGCGCGGCCTCGGCCCTGGCGACGGCGGCGGTGAAATCATCGCCTGCGAAGTCGGGGAACACGAGGGTGAGCGAAAACGGCAGGTCGCGCGGCCCGAAGAGCGCCGCGTGCAGATCCGGATCGAGCGCGGCGAGCTCCTCGGACGTCGGCTCTTCCGTCAGCTCGACGTAAGGCCAGAACCGTTCGAGCGGCCGACGCGTCGGCGCCGGCATCACGGGTGTGGTGGAGGGTGGCTCGGGCATCGCGGGACGCGGCCGCAGCGCGAACGCGTGAGTTGGAGATGGTATCCTGATCCGCCACCCCTCGCAAGACGGCGCACCGTGGGCGATTTCCGCGCACTTCCCTCGATCGACCAGCTGCTGCAGCGTCCCGACGCGCGGGACCTCGTGACCCGGCACGGCCATGAGGCGACGACGATGGCCCTGCGCGCGGCCGTAGCCAGCGCGCGCTCGGCACTGGCGGGTGCGACGCCGCTGTCGCCCGGCCCCACGGCCGAGAGCATCACGGCACAGGCGGCGGCCGCCCTCGCGGCGGCCGAACGCGGGTCGCTCCGCCCGGTCGTCAACGCGACCGGCGTCGTCATCCATACGAACCTCGGCCGCGCGCCGCTGGCGTCTCGGGCCCTCGATCGGCTGACGGAGGCGGCCCGCGGCTACGTCACGCTCGAGTACGACCTGGCCACCGGCGCCCGCGGCTCGCGGTCGCTGCACGCCGAACGCCTGCTCACCGCACTCACCGGCGCCGAAGCGGCGGTGGTCGTCAACAACAATGCCGCCGCCATGCTGCTGGTGCTGGGCGCACTCGCCCGCGGCCGCGAGGTGCTCATCTCGCGCGGGGAGCTGGTGGAAATCGGCGGCGGCTTCCGGGTGCCGGACGTGATGACGCAGTCAGGCGCGCTGCTGCGCGAAGTGGGCACCACCAACCGCACGCGCCTGTCGGACTTCACCGCCGCCATGGGCCCGGCCACGGCGCTGGTGTTGCGCGTGCATCCGTCCAACTTCCGCATCGAGGGCTTCACCGAACAGCCGGCACTCGCCGCTGTCGTCGCCGCGGCACACGAAGCGGGCGTCGCCGTAGTCGAAGATCTCGGGTCGGGCAATCTCGATCCGCGCTCGCCATGGGAGCCCACCGTGCAGGCGTCCCTCGCCGCCGGCGTGGATCTGGTGGCGGTGAGCGGTGACAAGATGCTGGGCGGCCCGCAGGCCGGCATCATCCTCGGGAGGAAGGCGCTGGTCGATCGCCTGCGCGCGCATCCGCTGATGCGGGCCCTGCGGGTGGACAAGCTGACCTACGCCGCCCTCGAGGGCACGCTGCTCGAACATCGCGCCGGACGCGCCCACGACACCGTTCCGGTATTGCGCATGCTGCACGCGCCGAAGGCGGCGGTGAGCGCGCGGGCTGCGGCGCTGGCCGAAGCGCTGCGCGCCCGTGGCTGGGAGACCTCCGTCGTGGACGGCGAGTCGGCGATCGGCGGCGGCAGCGGCCCCGGTGTCACGGTGCCGACCGCACTCGTGCGCCTGGCCTGGCCAGGCTGGAGCGCCGATCGGCTGGAAGGATGGCTGCGCACACTAGCCACGCCCGTCATCGCGCGGATTCAGGACGACAGCGTCGTGCTCGACCTGCGCACGGTGGAAGCGGCCGACGACGCAAGGCTCGGGTCACTCGACCAGCCGAGCGCGACGGGCACCGGTCGCACCCCAGCCCCCAGCCCCTAGTCCCCAGCCCCTAGAAAATGGTCGCGATCGACTGCTCGGCCCAGGCAATCACCTGCGCCGGCAGCACGCCGAGGTAGATCACCGCCAGCATCGACACGACCAGGCCGGCCATGGCTAGGCGGCTCACCGGCGGCGGCACCGGCCGGGCGTCGCGCTCGGTCATGTACATCATCACCACGATGCGCAGGTAGAAGTAGACCGACACCACGCTCGACAGCATGCCGATGATGGCCAGGCCGTAGTAGCCCTCGGTCACCGCGGCGCTGAAGGTGTACCACTTCGCGATGAAGCCCGCGGTGGGCGGGAAGCCGCCGAGCGAGAGCAGGAACACGGTCATCAGGGCCGCCAGCGCCGGGTGCGTGTGCGCCAGCCCGGCGTAGTCGCGCAGTTCGTCGTTGGCGCTGTCGCGTGAGCCGAGCAGCGCGATGATGCCGAAGGCCGCCACGTTGGTCACCGCGTACGACGCCAGGTAGAACAGCAGCGACGCCTTGCCGATGTCGTTGGCGGCGATGATCGCCACCAGCAGATAGCCGGCATGGGCGATGCTCGAGTAGGCCAGCATGCGCTTGATGCTGGTCTGCGAGACGCCGACCACCGTGCCCACCACCATCGTGAGCACCGCAATCACCCACAGCACCGGCGTCCAGTCGTCGGCCAGCGGGCCCAGCGCCGAGAGGAACACCCGGGCGAAGGCCGCCACCGCCGCCGCCTTGACGCCGGTGGACATGAAGCCGGTGACCACCGAGGGAGCGCCCTCGTAAGCATCCGGCGACCACATGTGGAACGGCACCGCCGCCACCTTGAAGGCGAAGCCGACGATGAGCAGGCCCACGGCGATGAGCAGCATCGGGCTGTCGGCCATCGACTGCGCGGCAATCGCGGCGCCCGCCCGTTCGAGGTGGGTGGTGCCGGTCACGCCGTAGATGAAAGCGATGCCGTAGAGAAAGAAGGAGCTGGCGAAGGCGCCGAGCAGGAAGTACTTGAACGCCGCTTCGGTGGCGTTGGCCTGATCGCGGCGCAGCCCGGTGAGCACGTAGACCGCAATCGACATGGTCTCGAGCGCCAGGAACATCAGCAGCAGGTCGTTCGACTGCGCCATCAGCATCATGCCGACGATGGCAAAGAGGATGAGGGCGTAATACTCGCCCATCGGCAGGCCGTCACGCTCGATGGTCTCGGACGAGAAGAGCACCGTGAGGATGCCGACCACGACCAGGATCAGGTTCACGAACAGGGCGAAGTTGTCGGCCGTGACCACGCCGAAGCTCGAGGCATTGCGGTCCCACAGCAGCACCGAGGCGAAGCCGGCGCCGAGCAGGCCGATGATGGCGAGCCCCCCGATCGGCATCTTCTCGCCCTTGCTGCGAAACGCCTCGGCCAGCATCGCGAAGAGGCCGGCGAGCGCCACGCACACCACCGGAACGACCGCGTCAAACGCGCTGGTGCTCATCTACTGCCCCTCGCCGGCGCGACGCGCCGTGACCGGCGCCGCAGGGCCGGTAAACCAGGAACGCCAGCCGGCGTCGACCCGCATCGGCTCGCGCGCTTCCATCCGCTGGACGATGCGCGTCACGGCCGGCTCCATCGGCGCCAGGAAGAGATTGGGCGCGACGCCCATGAGGATCGACATCGCACACAGCGGGCCGACGACGGCCCATTCGCGGACGCTGAGATCCGGCAGGTGGCGGTTCTCCTCGTTGGTGACCGCGCCGTAGTAGACGCGCTGGAACATCCAGAGCATGTAGACGGCCGAGAGAATCACGCCCAGCCCGGCGACGACCACGAACTTCGGCTCCCAGCGGAAGGCGCCGAGCAGGATCAGGAACTCGCCGATGAAGCCGTTCATCCCCGGCAGGCCGACCGAGGCCAGCGTGAGAATGAGGAAGGCCGCCGTCAGGCGTGGCATCACGGCCTTGAGGCCGCCGAACTCGCTGATGAGGCGCGTGTGGCGGCGATCCGACAGCATGCCGACCACCGCGAACAGGCCGCCGGTGCTGATGCCGTGCGCCAGCATCTGATACGACGCACCCTGCACGCCCTGCACGTTCATCGCCGCGATGCCGAGCACCACGAAGCCCATGTGGCTGACCGACGAGTAGGCGACCAGCTTCTTCATGTCGGGCTGCACCATCGCCACCAGCGCCCCGTAGACGATGGCGATGACCGACAGCGTCGCCAGCATCGGGGCAAAGGCCAGCGCCGCTTCGGGGAACATCGGGAAGGCGAAACGCAGCAGGCCGTAGGCGCCCATCTTCAGCATCACGCCGGCCAGGATCACCGAGCCGGGCGTTGGCGCCTGCACGTGGGCGTCGGGCAGCCAGGTGTGGAACGGGAACAGCGGCACCTTGATGGCAAAGGCCAGCGCGAAAGCCAGGAAGAACCAGTACTGCAGGTGATCGGGCACCCGCAGCTCGTAAAGCTTCAGCAGGTCGAACGAATACTGGCCGGTCGCCTGCTGGTGCAGCCACGCGGTGCCGATGATGGCCACCAGCATCAGCACGCTGCCGGCCATCGTATAGAGCAGGAACTTGATCGACGCGTAGAGCCGCTGGTCGTAGCCCCAGATGCCGATGAGGAAATACATCGGGATGAGCACGACGTCCCAGAAAACATAGAAAAGGAACAAATCGAGCGAGAGGAAGACCCCGATCATCGCCCCTTCGAGCACCAGCATGAAGATCGAGAACTCCTTCACGCGCTCGTGGATGCCCTCCCACGACGACAGCAGCGCAATCGGCGTGAGGAAGGTCGTGAGCACCACCAGCATCAGGCTGATGCCGTCGAGGCCGAGGGAATATTCGATGCCGAAGGTCGGGATCCAGGCATGGCGCTCGGCGAACTGGAAGGCCGGCGCCGCCGACGACTGATCGAACGAGGCCCACAAGAACAGCGACGCCACCAGCGTCACCAGCGAGATGGCCAGCGCGCCCAGGCGCATCGTCTGGTCTCTGGAGCCGTCGCGGTTGGGCAGCGCCAGGAGGACGAGCGAGCCGAGGATCGGCAGCGCGATGAGCAGCGTCAGGATCGGCACGTTATCTCCACAGGTAGTAGCCGAGGATCACCACGACGCCCACGAACGTGGAAGCCGCGTAGCTGCGCACCGATCCGGTCTGGAACAGGCGCAGCACCGCGCTCACCCCGGCGACGAGGTAGCCGGTCACGTTCACGACACCGTCGATGATCCGGGCGTCGGCCACCTTCCACAGGCCCTCGGTCGAGGCCGCCTTGATGGGGTGGACGATGGCCGCGTCGTAGATTTCATCCACGTAGTACTTGTTGAGCAGCAGGCGGTGGAGGCCCGGGAAGTTCGCGACCATCGAGGCCGGAATCTGTGGGTTCTTCAACCACAGGAAGGCGGCGAGCCCGATGCCGATGAGCGCGATGAGCGACGACACGACCATCAGCGTGAGCTCGAGGGCGGTCTTGTCTTCTTCACCGGTCGCGCCGTGTTCACCCGCGGTCTGCTCCTGCGTCGCGGCGAGGGCCGAGGCGGGAAGCGCCGTCTCCCCCGCCGTCTGCGCCAACGATGCCACGGCCGGTGCGGCATCGCCCGGCGCGCATTCAGCCAGCGTCATGCCGGCCGGGGCGCCCGGCAGCGACACCGGGATGTTGCACTCGGCCAGCGCCCTCGAGGTGGCGGCAAACGACGGCTTCAGCCATTCGGCCAGCGAGTTGTGGCCGCCGAGCGCGTGCGGCACGCCCACGTAGCCGGCCAGCACCGAGCCCACCGCCAGCACGATGAGCGCCAGCGCCATCGCCGGCGGCGCGTCGTGCAGGTGCCCATGATGATCGCCATGGGCACCTGCCGCGCCGAAGCCCGCGTGAGCGGGCGAAGGCGGGTGCCCGTGGGCGTCATGCCCATGACCGGCCGCGGCCGTCGCTTCACGCCGCGTGCCGTGGAAGGTCAGGAACACGAGGCGGAACATGTAGGTGGCCGTGAGAAGCGACGTGACCACGCCGAGGCCCCACAGAATCTGGTGCCCGTGCGCGAAGGTCTCGAACAGAATCTCGTCCTTCGAGAAGAAGCCGGCCAGGCCGGGCACGCCGGCAATCGCGATCGAGGCGATGAGGAAGGTCCAGTAGGTGATCGGCAGGCCCTTCTTCAAGCCGCCCATGTGACGGATGTCCTGTTCGCCGTGCAGCGCGTGGATGACCGCGCCCGAACCGAGGAACAGACAAGCCTTGAAGAACGCGTGCGTGTAGAGGTGGAAGATGCCGGCGCCGAAGGCGCCCACGCCCATCGCCAGGAACATGTAGCCGAGCTGCGACACCGTCGAATACGCCAGCACGCGCTTGATGTCGTTCTGCACCAGGCCGATGGTGCCGGCAAAGAGCGCCGTGGCGGCGCCCACCGCGGCGATGATGCCGAGCGTGATCGGCGCGTGCTCGAAGAGCACGGCGTTTCTGCCGATCATGTAGACGCCGGCGGTGACCATGGTCGCCGCGTGGATGAGGGCCGACACCGGCGTCGGGCCTTCCATCGCATCCGGCAGCCAGGTGTAGAGCGGAATCTGCGCCGACTTGCCGGTGGCGCCCACAAACAGCAGCAGCGTGATGAGGCTCAGCGTACCGAACGCCACTTCCGGCGTCATCGCCGAGGCTTTGGCGGCGATGATCTGGAAGTCGAGCGAGCCGAAGGTGACAAACGCCAGCAGCGACCCGATCACGAACGCGTAGTCGCCGATGCGGTTGACGATGAAGGCCTTCTTGGCGGCATCACCAGCCGACTTCTTCACGTAGTAGAAGCCGATGAGCAGGTAGGAACAGAGGCCGACGCCTTCCCAGCCGACGAACATCACCAGGAAGTTCGCG
>JANNIB010000442.1:0-2096 GCA_031404695.1 Acidobacteriota bacterium | reverse complement strand
TGGAGGTCCAGCAGCTTCGCTTCACTTACAAACTGCGTCGTCAGATCTTCGCTAGGCAGCCGGAACGTCACGTTCATCAGCGACCGGTACTCCGGCTTCGCGTGGCCAGCGTAGAATCCGCCGCTCGCATCGAGCACGTCGTACAGCAACTGGGCCTTGTCCTGGTTCAGCTGGTGCATCGCCTTGAGTCCACCGACCTTGTCGCGCAGCCACTCGGTGATCAGTTTCAGCACGTAAATCGCGAATGTCGGCGGGGTGTTCCACATCGAGCCGCCGTCGGCGTGAACTTCGTAGTTCAAATAGCCCGGCAAGTTTGGATCACTCCGCTTCAGCAGGTCCTTGCGCACGATGACCACCGTCACGCCCGCGGGGCCGGCGTTTTTTTGGGCGCAGGCGTAGATCAATCCGTATTTGCCGATCGGCAGCGGTCGGTGGAGAAAGTCGCTCGACGCATCGCAGACCAGCGGCACGCCGCCGACCTCGGGCTCCCCGGCGAACTGGACGCCTTGGATCGTCTCGTTCGAGGTGAAGTGGACATACGCCGCTTGTGGTTCGAGATTCAAGTCGCCGCGCTCGGGCAGCCGATCGTAGTTGGTCGACTTGCCGTCCCAAGCGATGCGGGTCTCGCCAACCTTCTTGGCTTCCTTGAGCGCATCGTTGCCCCACGAGCCGGTGAGAACGTAGTCGGCCACCTGTCCGCGACCGAGCAGGTTCATGGGGACCATCGAAAACTGCAGCCGGCTCCCGCCCTGCAGGAACAGCACGGCGTAGTCATCGGGAATCGACAACAGCGAACGGAGATTATACTCAGCCCCATCGAGGATCGGAGCAAACGCGGCGCTGCGATGGCTGACTTCAAGAATCGACGCCCCGGCGCCAGGCAGCGACAACATGTCGCGCTGGACCTGCTCGAGCACCGGCAGGGGCAACACGGCCGGCCCGGCGGAAAAATTGTAGACCCGATGGGTCATGACGCTTCCTGGTGAACAAACGTTCGACGTAAAGAAACGAGCATTTTAGCCCTGTGGGCGGCCCTTGGCGATGGCCCATTTAGCCCCCGGTCAATGACCGGGGGCTAACTTACGAAGTCCCACCTGAAGTGCCGTGCAACGCGGCGCCGGTGGGACTTCGTCCCTACCTACCGCGAGGCAATCGCTTCGCCGGCCCGCCAGTTGGAACCGTCGCGCTCCACTCGGTGATAGAGCGTGTCCCGCTCCACGGGTTCGCGGCCCGCCTCGATAATGAGCTGCCGCAGCTGCTCCACGCTCAGAATCTCGGGCGTCTCCGCTCCGGCGTCGTGGTAAATCAACTCGTGCCGCACGGTGCCGTCGATGTCGTCGGCGCCGTATGCCAGCGCCACATGGGCCGTGCCTATCCCCAGCTTGTTCCTGTACGCATTGATGTTCGCGACGTTTTAGAGCATCAGCCGGCTCACGGCCATCGTCCGCAGGTCCATCACGGCGTTGGCCTTCTTGATGTGCGCCAGGCCCGTGTTCACTGGGTGGAACGCCAGCGGGATGAACGTTTGGAAACCCCCAGTCTGGTCTTGCAGCTCCCGTAGCCGTATGAGGTGGTCGACGCGGTGGAACGCTTGTTCGATGTGACCGTAGAGCATCGTGCAGTTCGATCGCAGTCCCAGTTCGTGGGCGGTGCGGTGGGTTTCGAACCAGCGGGCCGAATCGGCTTTGTGTTCGCAAATCTGATTTCGGACTTCCGGGTGAAAAATCTCCGCTCCGCCGCCTGGCAGGCTGCCGAGCCCGGCGTCGATCATGTCCTCGAGCACCCAGCGGATTGGTTTTTGCGTCAGGCGGGAAAACCAGTCGATCTCCACCGGCGTCCACGCCTTCAAATGCAGTTCGGGAAAGTTTTCGTGAAGCGTGCTGATGACTCCGCGGTACCAGTCGTACTTTGCCTGATGATGCAGCCCGCCGACGATGTGCAACTCGGTGCAACCGTTGTCCACCGCTTCTTGCCCGCGGGCTCGCACCTGATCCTCGTCCATGAGGTAGCCCTTGGCGCTGCGCAGGTCGGCCCGGAACGCGCAAAATGTGCAGCGGTAGACGCAGACGTTCGTGGGGTTCAGGTGGGTGTTGATG
>JANNIB010000441.1:0-2020 GCA_031404695.1 Acidobacteriota bacterium | reverse complement strand
GCCGGCACCATCGCGTGTCAGCCATTCGAGAGGACGATCGTCCGTCGAGGCCGCGCCAGGGACGTACACGAGTGTGCCTTCCGGCGGCCGAGACGCGCATAAGGGGGCCGGTCGAATCTGGGGCGAAGATGATGGTGTCGTCGTCGGTCCAGGTGCCGCCACGGCCCTGTGGGGCGTCGCATAGACTGATCGCGGCGCCGCCGGTCACCGCCACTTTCTTCAGCTTCCCGTCGAAGATATCGAGGGCCAGCTTCTGGCCGTCTGGCGAGTAGCGCGGATTGGCCCAGTCGGCTTTCGTCGCCCGGAGTGGCGTCGTCTTGCCGTCGCGTGTCAGCCAGTCGAGAGGGCGATCGTCCGTCGAGGCCGCGCCAGGGACGTACACGAGTGTGCCTTCCGCGGACACCGCCAGCTGCGCGCCACCGGCAGACATCGTCGCGGTGACGCCTTCGACCGCCGGCACCGCCTGCCCCACGGTCTCGAGACGGTCGCGATTAAAGGCCACGGCGAACAGCGTGCCCTGTTGCATGTAGATCAAATGTCCGCCCTCCGCCTTCGCCCTTAGGGCTCCGGCGGACAAGTCGCGCGCAAGGCCGCTTGACACGTACCGGCCGTAGTAGCCGCCGCGCACAACAATTGTCGACGTGCCACCAGACAGGGACGCGACCACGAGATTGGCGCCATCCCATGACGTCGCCGACGAGCTTTCGGTGTAGAGCACGGCCGTGCCGCCCGGGAGCACCTGCGGCCACCGCTGCGAAATGGCGCCCTGGCCGAGCGTGCCGAACGCCACCGGTGTCCCGCCCGTGGCCGAGACGCGCATAAGGGGGCCGGTCGAATCTGGGGCGAAGATGATGGAGTCGTCGTCGGTCCAGGTACCGCCACGGCCCGCTGGCGTGTCGCACAGACTGATCGCGGCGCCACCGGTCACCGACACCTTCTTCAGCTTGCCGCCGGCGAAGAACGCGATCCACTGGCCGTCGGGCGAGAAGAACGGGTGTTCGGCACCCTCGGTGCCAGCGAGTGGGCCAGCCTGCAACTGATCGAGCTTACGAAGGAAGAGCCGCGTCTGACCCGCCTGCGACCCGACAAAGGCGAGCGTCGTCCCGTCCGGCGACAGGACCGTCGACGCGCCACGATTGATGGACAGTGACGTATCGGCACCGACGCTGGCGAGGAGCTTCCGCGGCGCGGGCCCGGGCGCGGACCGCCACGGCGCCCACGCGACCAGACCCGTCACGAGCGCCACGGTCAACGCGGCGACGAGGGCCCATGGCAGGGCGCGCGCCACGACCGACCGTGGTGCCGCCGGCACTGAAAGCGCGGCGGCGGGCGTCTCGTCCAGAGCACTTCCGCCGAGCGCGTCGTCGATCGCGATGCGCGCCTCGCCCATGTCGCGCAGGCGCTTCTTCACGTCACGGTGCAGGCAGCGCCGCAGCAGGTCCCGAATCGCTCTCGGCGTGCCCGCGGGGAGCCGGGTGAAATCGATGGGCCCGCGCAGCACATCGGCCAGCGTGTGCGAAATCGTTTCGCCGTCGAAGAGCCGCTGCCCTGTGAACATCTCCAGCACGACGACGCCGAACGACCAGACGTCGGCGCGCTTGTCCACCGGCTTCCCGCTCGCCTGCTCCGGCGACATGTAGGCCGCCGTCCCGAGGATGATCCCGGCCTGCGTGGCGTGCAGCGACATCGTGGGCGACTGCGACACGTGGGGCGACGACCCGGCGGGCGGGTCCATCGCCTTGGCAAGGCCGAAGTCGAGCACCTTCACGGTGCCGTCCGGCCGCACCTTGATGTTCGCGGGCTTGAGGTCGCGATGAATGATCCCCTGCTCGTGCGCGGCTTCGAGCGCTTCCGCGATCTGCTTCGCGATCGGCAACGCTTCATCGATCGGGATCGCGCCACGCGCGATGCGCTGCGACAAGTCCTCGCCCTCGACGAGTTCCATGACCAGTGCCGTGAAGTCTGGCGTCTTCTCGAGGCCGTAGATGGCCCCGATGTTCGGATGGTTGAGGGCCGCGAG
>JANNIB010000440.1:0-3769 GCA_031404695.1 Acidobacteriota bacterium | reverse complement strand
TACGTGCGCGTCATCCGGTAGCGACACGCCATCGCGATCCCCCGTGCCCGGGCTGGACTCCCGGGCACGGGCCACGGCCAGACCGGTTCTGACCGCCCAACGACGGAGCGGCGCCACGCTTGACATCACCGAGGTAACTGTCCTATTGTCATATGACAGTGTTGTTCAGCCTCAACTTCAAGTCCGGCAAGGCTGTTTACCTGCAACTCGTCGAGCAGGTGAAGCTGGCCGCGGCCTCCGGCACCCTGCTGGACGGCGACGCGCTGCCACCGATCCGGCCGCTGGCCGAGGAGCTGCGCCTCAACCGCAACACGGTGGCCAAGGCCTACGCCGAACTCGAAAGTCAGGGCGTGATCGTGACCGTGGCCGGCAAGGGCTGCTTCGTGCGGGCGACCGCGTCACCGTTCAAGAAAGACGTGCGGAAAAAGGCGGTGTCGGCGGCCATCGACGAGGCGGTGGTCCTCGCCCATCACCTGCAGATCGACAAGGGCGAGTTCCTCCGTCTCGCCGAAGACCGCCTCGACGTATTCGAGCAGAAGCGCGCGCGTGCGGCGCAAGGGTGACGACGATGAGCGATCCGGGCTTCGTGATTGAGGTCACCGACCTGGTGCGCCGCTTCGGCCGCACCGACGCAGTGGAGGGTCTCACGCTGCGCGTGGCGCCGGGCCGCTGCTACGGGCTGTTCGGGCGCAACGGCGCCGGCAAGACCACGACCATCAAGTGCGTGCTGAACCTGCTGCGCCCGACCCGCGGCGAGGTGCGGGTGTTCGGGCTCGATCCCGCACGCCACGAGGTGGCGGTGAAGTCACGGCTCGCCTACGTGCCGGACGCCGTCGCGTTCTACCCCTGGATGTCGGTCGACGACACGCTCGCCTACGCAGCCTCGTTCCGCCCGCAGTGGAACCGCGGGCTCGAAGCGTCGCTGGTGGATCGGTTCCAACTCGACCGGAAGCACCGCGCAAGTCATCTGTCGAAGGGCCAGCGCACCCAGCTCGCGCTCGTGTGCGCCATCTGCCCGGAACCGGACCTGCTGGTGCTGGATGAGCCGACCTCGGGCCTCGATCCCATCGTCCGCCGCGAGTTCATCCAGACGGTGATCGGTGCCTACCAGGACGGCGATCCAGGACGGCGCACCGTGCTCGTCTCCACGCACCAGATCTCGGAGTTCGAGGGGCTAATCGACGAATTCACTATCGTCGACCGCGGGCGGAACGTGCTGACGCTCGACGCCGACACGGCGCGCGAGCGGTACGTGAAAGTGCACGCGCGCTTCGCCGCGGCGCCGGGTACCGTGGACCTGCCAGGAGCGCAGGTGCTGCGACAGCACGGGCGTGATCTGGAAGTCATCGTCCACGGCGATGCCGCGCCGGTGATGGAGCGCCTGCGTGCCAGGTCGCCGGAGGCCCTCGCCGTCGAGTCGCTGACGCTGGAGGAGATCTTCGTCGCGACGCTGCGGCCGCAGGGAGCCCTGGCATGACGCCGCGCCTCGCCCCGCTCCTCCGGAAGGAGGCCCGGGCCGTGTTCCCCTTCTGGAGCGCCACCGTTGCAGCGCTGGGGCTCGCCTCTCTCGCGCGGGGGCGCGCGTTTTTCGACATCGGCCTGTTTGCGTATGTCGTCGGCGCGACGGCGATCGGCGCGCAGGCGATCGGCCAGGAGTACTCCTGTCGTACGCTGCCGATGTTGCTCGTGCAACCCACCGGTCGAGCACGCCTCTACGTGGTCAAGCTGAGCGTGGCCGCCATCTTCCTCGCACTGCTGGCGGCCCTCGCCTGGTTCGTGTTCAGGGACGCATGGCGGCCGGGCACTGGGCAGGTCCGCGCCGTGATCCTGCCGGTACTTGGCGCCCTCTTCGTGGCGCCCTTCTTCACGATGATCGGCCGGGGCGTGTTGGTTGGCATGATCTTGACCGCCAGCGTACCCGCCATGCTCTGGCTCGTCGTGCTGGTGGTGGGCTGGTTCGGCTTCGGCATCGACCCGGATCGCACGTCCGAGGTGCTCCTCGTACGCTCGAGCGTCTGGCTTACCGTCGCGTGCCCGCTGATCGGTTACCTCGGGTGGCGCCGCTTCGCGACGCTCGAAGCCGGGGATGCGGACGCCGCCTCGCTTCGCCTGCCGCGATGGCTCGACGGCGATGCGGCCGCGCGGCGCCCGGCGCGGCTGGCGGCGCTCGTCGTGAAGGAAACGCACCTGCACCAGTTGACGTTCGCCGTGACGGGCGTCTGTGTCGTCATCTACCTCGTGGCCGTGCTGCTGCAGCGGGTCAGCGCTTCGGTAGCGGCGTTTCCCGTCGGCCCCGTACTCCTCATGTATTGCCTCGGCGTGGCGCTTGTGGTTGGCGCGATGGCCAGCGCCGAAGAGCGGCAGCTCGGCATGCACGACGGTCAACGGCTCCAGCCGGCACCCGCCTGGCAGCAATGGACGGTCAAGGTCGCCATGGCGTTCGGTCTCGCCATCCTGTTGGGGGTGGCCCTGCCTTTGCTTCTCGTTCGCCTCGCGGTGAACGGCGAGGTCGGCTTCATGCGGCTCTGGCTCGACCTGGCGGCGGTGGTCGTCCTGCTCACGGCAGGCAGCCTGTACATCTCCTCGTTCTCGGCCAGCGGCGTTCGCGCGCTGGCCTGGACGCTGCCGGCCGGTATTGCGGTGGCCGTGTTCGTGCCGACGGCGGACGCGGCGCTCCGATGGTTGACGCTGCAGGTGTGGGGGCGGGCGATGGCCGACGTGATGGCCGGCGTCGTCGTGCCCACGTCCGTCGGCCCGGAGCAGCGCGTGATGTTCGCGCTCCGCGTGTTGGTGCTGACGTTGGTCCCAGTGCTCGTGTGGTTCGGCTTCGTGAACCACCAGGGGTCCGAACCGAACCCGGGCCGCACGATCGGCCAACTGGCGGCCATCGCCCTCGTGATTGTGACCGGGATGGTCGTCGCAGGCGCACTGGTGGCTGCGGCTGCCGTACCGGCGCCATAGACCATCTCACAAACGGGGCCGGCATGCCGATCCGCCCTGGTCCGGTTCGACACGACCTCGAGATCCTGAACCGCATCATGGGGCTCCGGATAGACGTCGAAGGCCCGTGGTCAGCCTAGTTCAGCGGGCAGCCGCCAACGCCCTCGTTGGCAGCGGCAAGCAGTCCTACTTCACCGTGACCTTGACGTGCGCCGTGGTCCAGCAACACTGGTCGCCGCCGCCGCTCTCCCCCGACTCGTCGGAGATCTGCGCGCGCAGCACGTAGTCGCCCGGTACGCTGAAGGTCACCGTGGTCGCCGCCTCGACGACGCGCGTGGCCTCGCCCATCGTCGCCACCGGCACCCGCGCCGGCGCGAACACAGCGGGGCCCGGGCCGCGGTACTTGTGCCAGTGCACCAGGACGTCGTCACGCGCCCCGGGCTGGCCGCGTTTCGTGGGGCCGCCGAACACGCTGTCGCCCACAATCGCTACCGGATCGACCACCGGATTCGTGCGTCGCCGGATCTCGGCCAGTTCCGCATCAGGACCCTCGCGCGGACCTGCCACGTCGCTCACCCACAGCTTCAACGGCACCGCCTGGCCCAGAGCAGCCGACAGCGTCTGCGCGAACCCGACCGGCGGGCCGGTCAGGGCCGGGCCGTCCGGCGCGACGCGCACGACGGGCGGCTCGTTGCCGCTCGCCGCGTTCTTGAAGAAGTCCACCCAGTAGGGGGGATTCAGCCAGAAGCTCACCTTCGACTCCTGGCCGTTGACCTTCAGCGTCCACGTCAGCCGGCTCTTGCCGAAGTCGGGCGGCACCTTGATCGTG
>JANNIB010000439.1:0-5732 GCA_031404695.1 Acidobacteriota bacterium | reverse complement strand
CACGCCCGCCGCGGCTCCGGCGTCCGGCGTCACCGACACGAAGGTGCCCTCGGCGTCCCATGCGAGCAGCACGGCGCGCGCCCACCCGGTGGGCAGCAGCGCGTCGGCGGCGTGAAGGCGGCCCGCTGCCATGTCAGCCGATCATCGGCAGCGTCAGGCCGTGCGTCTTCGCGCATGTGACCGCCTCGTCGTAGCCGGCATCCGCATGCCGCATGACGCCGGTGGCCGGGTCGTTCCACAACACGCGCGCGAGTCGCGCATCGGCCTCGGCGGTGCCGTCGCAGACGATGACGACGCCGGAATGCTGCGAGAAGCCCATGCCGACACCGCCCCCGTGATGCAGGGAGACCCAGGTGGCGCCCGACGCGCAGTTGAGGAGGGCGTTCAGCAGCGGCCAGTCGGAGACCGCGTCCGAGCCGTCTTTCATCGCCTCGGTCTCGCGGTTCGGCGAGGCGACCGAGCCCGAGTCGAGATGGTCGCGTCCGATGACGATCGGCGCCTTCACCTCGCCCGTGCGCACCATCTCGTTGAAGGCGAGTCCAAGGCGGTGCCGGTCGCCCAGACCCACCCAGCAGATGCGGGCCGGCAGGCCCTGGAAGTGAATCCGCTGGCGCGCCATGTCGAGCCAGCGATGCAGGTGAGGGTCGTGCGGCATCAGCTCCTTCACCTTGGCGTCGGTCTTGTGGATGTCGTCGGGATCACCCGACAGCGCCACCCAGCGGAACGGGCCGACGCCACGGCAGAAGAGCGGCCGGATGTACGCCGGCACGAAGCCGGGAAAGTCGAAGGCGCGCGTGACGCCCTCTTCCTTCGCCATCTGGCGGATGTTGTTGCCGTAGTCGAAGGTCGGCACGCTGGCGTCCTTGAAGGCCAGCATCGCCTCGACGTGCACCGCCATCGACCGCTTCGCGGCCCTGGCCGTGCCGGCCGGATCGCTGACGCGCCGCTCGAACCACTGCTCCACCGTCCACCCCTGCGGCAGGTAACCGTTCACCGGATCGTGCGCCGAGGTCTGATCGGTCACCGCATCGGGCCGCACGCCCCGGCGATGAATCTCCGGAAAGACGTCGGCCGCGTTGCCCAGCAGCGCAATCGACTGCGCGCGCCGGGCCTTGCGATTGGCCTCGAGCATCGCCAACGCCTCGTCGAGGTCGCGTGCCTGCGCGTCCACGTAGCCGGTGCGCACACGCATGTCGATGCGGCTCTGCTGGCACTCGACCGCCAGGCACGACGCCCCGGCCATCGTGGCCGCCAGCGGCTGCGCGCCGCCCATCCCGCCGAGGCCGGCGGTGAGAATCCAGCGGCCGCCGAGATCGCCGCCGTAGTGCTGGCGCCCCATCTCGACGAAGGTCTCGTAGGTGCCCTGCACGATGCCCTGGCTGCCGATGTAGATCCACGAGCCGGCGGTCATCTGGCCGTACATCATCAGCCCGAGGCGATCGAGCGCGTGGAAGTGCTCCCACGTGGCCCAGTGCGGCACGAGGTTCGAGTTGGCGATGAGCACGCGAGGGGCATCGCGATGAGTGCGGAAGACCCCGACCGGCTTGCCCGATTGCACGAGCAGCGTCTCGTCGTCGCCCAGCGCCGTGAGGGCCGCGACGATGCGATCGAACGACGCCCAGTTACGCGCCGCCTTGCCGATGCCGCCGTACACCACCAGGTCCTCGGGCCGCTCGGCCACCTCCGGATCGAGGTTGTTCATCAGCATGCGCAGCGGCGCTTCCGTCAGCCAGCTCTTCGCCGTGCGCGTGGTTCCCCGTGCGGCGCGGATCACTCGACTCATAAGGCCTCTGTGAGGATCGGCTCGACGGCGGGCCGTTCCGTCGCCCAGATCACGGCGTGCTCGAGCACATCGCGCACGGTGGAACGGAGTTGGCGGGCGCGGGCGTCGGAGTAAGGCGTGGGCCAGGTCTCAGGCCGCACCGCCGAGGGCTCGTCCATGTAGCCGCGGCAGGCCAGCTCCATCTGGATCGCGTGCACGCCGGCGTCGGGACGCCCGTAGTGGCGGGTGATGTAGCCACCCTTGAAGCGGCCGTTGGTCACCCGCGACATCCCGGTGCGATCGCACACGCGCTCCACCACGCGGGTGAGCGTTGGGTCGCAGCTGGCGCCGTCGCTCGTGCCGAGATTGAACTGCGGCAACTCACCGGCAAACAATCGCGGAATCTTCGAGCGAATCGAATGGCCGTCGTAAAGCACCACGCGCGGATGCTGCGCGAGAAGGCGCGTGAGCTCTTCGTCGAGCGCGGCATGGTAGGGCGCGAAGTAGTGGCGGAGGCGCTCGGCCGCCGCGCGCGGGCTCGGTGCGTCGCCGTCGGCATAGAGCGGCTCGCCGTCGAAGGTCTCGGTGGGACAGAGCGCGGTCGTCGCCTGACCGGGATAGAGCGACACGCCGGAAGGATCGCGGTTCACGTCGATGACGGTGCGCGAGATGGCCGTATGGACGACGGTGGCGCCGAGCTCGGCAGCGAAGCCGTAGAGTCGATCGATCCACCAGTCGGCGTCTTTGCGGGCGAGCCAGGGTGAGACCACGCGTGTCTCGAGCTCCGGTGGCAGCACGGTGCCGGTGTGCGGCAGGCTGACGACCAGCGGCGCCGCACCGCGCGTCACGGTGAGCCAATCGGGCCTGGTCACCCGCAGACGTCCCCCGGCTCGACCCCCGGCAGGTCGCCGGTGCCGGCCGCCTCCGCCAGCCGTCCCGACGTGACGAGCGCCGTGGCGAAGCGGAGGTCATCGGCCAGATAGCGGTCGTGGCCGAGCGGCGCGACGCCGGTGCGCAGCAGCGCCACGGCGCGTTCGAGGCGCGCACTCGAGGTGAGCGGGGCGTGGAAGCTGCAGCCCTGCGCGGCGGCGATGAGCTCGATGCCGATGACGCCCGCCGCGTTGGCGGCCATGCCGAGCAGGCGCCTGGCACCGTGCGTCGCCATCGACACGTGGTCTTCCTGATTGGCAGAGGTCGGAATCGAATCGACGCTCGCGGGATAGGCGCGCTGCTTGTTCTCGGACACCAGCGCCGCGGCCGTCACCTGCGCCATCATGAGGCCGGAATTCAGCCCCGGCGACGGCGTAAGAAAGGCAGGCAGGCCCGAGAGCGCCGGGTCGACGATCATCGCGATGCGCCGCTCGGCAATCGAGCCGATCTCGCACAGCGCGAGCGCGATCATGTCGGCCGCAAACGCCACCGGCTCGGCGTGAAAATTGCCGCCGGAGATGACTTCGCCGCTGCCGGTGAAGACCAGCGGATTGTCGGAGACGCCGTTGGCTTCGATGGCCAGCGTGCGCGCGGCCTGGCGCAGCAGGTCGAGGCAGGCGCCCATCACCTGCGGCTGGCACCGCACGCAGTACGGATCCTGCACGCGGGTATCGCCCACGAGGTGCGATTGGCGGATGGCGCTGCCCTGCATCAGCGCGGCCAGCGCCGCGGCGGCCGCGATCTGCCCTGGCTGCCCACGCAGCGCCTGGATCCGCGGATCGAACGGGCCATCGGATCCCTTCGCGGCATCGGTCGTGAGCGCGCCGGTGACCAGCGCCGCCTGGAAGACCCGTTCGGCCTCGAAGAGACCGGCAAGGGCGAGTGCCGTGGAGGCCTGCGTGCCGTTCAGGAGCGCCAGGCCTTCCTTCGGACCGAGAACGAGCGGCGCGAGTCCGGCCGCCTCCAGCGCCTGCGCTGCCGGCACACGTGCGCCCCGCACCTCGAACTCGCCCACCCCGATGAGCGCCGCCGCCATGTGCGCCAGCGGTGCCAGATCCCCCGAGGCGCCAACCGAGCCCTGCCCCGGTACCACCGGCACCAGGCCCAGCGCGAGGCACTGGCCGAGCGCATCCAGCGTGCCCCAGCGCACGCCGGACGCGCCCTGCGCCAGGCTCGCCAGCTTGAGCGCCGTCATGAGCCGCGTCACCGCCGCTGGCAGCGCGTCGCCCACCCCGACACAGTGCGATAGCACGATGTTGCGCTGGAGGGTCGTGAGGTCGTGGTGGTCGATGCGCACCGAGGCCAGCTTGCCGAACCCGGTATTGACGCCGTAGACCGGGGCGCCGGCCGCCACCACCTGATCGATGACGCGCGCGCCGGCCTCGACCAGGGGACGGCAGGCCGGATCGAGCGCAGCGTCAGCGCCGAAGTAGATGGCGCGCCAGGTGGCCAGGGGCGTGGCCCCGGCCCGCAGAGTCTCGATGCGCACGCAGGTGCCTCTCGAACGAGGGGATGGCCTGACACGCGGACAGCCCGCCGTCGGCGGCCGAATTCTACCGTGGAACGTGGCCCCTCAGCGCGCCGGCCGCTCGAGGCGCACGGCGTCGCCAATGCGGATCCGCCCCGCCCTCACGACCGTGGCGTTCAGCGCCAGGCGTCCGCCGAAGCGCCGGCCGATGTCGCGCAGCACCTCGGGATCGCGTTCGAGGGTGTCGGGATCGACGGTGGTCATCGGACACCGTCCGCGCCGCGAGTCGAGACCCACCACTGCCTCGCCGATGTGCAGCTCGGCACCGGCCCAGGTGAACTCGTCCACCCCGTCGACACCGCCGATGACGAGATTGGGCCGCAACCGGCGCAGGTCGCGGCCGAAGGCGGCGATGGCGCCGTCAGTAGCCACCAGCAGTGGCAGCACGTCGAAGCGGTCGGGGCCAGCGTAGGCTTCGAGCCACGCGTCGGCCCCGGCCTCCGCCTGGACCAGCGTCAGCGCCTCGGGGCGATGCCAGAGGTGGCCGTTGATGCGCGGCACGCCGTCGGCATCGAGCGTGCCATGCAGGCCCAGCAGGCGGTACTGGCGCCGCGCTGAACGCACGCCCTCGGGACCGCGCACGTGCACGATGCGGTCGCCAGGCACGCCGAGGGCCGTCAGCACGGCCGTCTCGACCCCTTCACCTGCCAGTGACTTCACGGGATACCGGTAGATTGCGTCGAGGGTCATCGGTGCCGGTTTCGATGCCCGCAAGGCGCCGGCCGTGTCGGGCAGTGGGATATGCTTGAGGGCCGATGCTCCCCGCCCTGACCGCCCTCATCGCCCTGCAGGACTTGGACACGCGGGCGGAAGCGGCGCGCCGTCGGCTCGCCGATGCGCCCGTCAAGGTGGCCGCCCTCGACGCCACCCTCGCCGGCGCGACCCAGGCGCTCGAGAAGGCCCGCGCCGCGCTCGCCACGTCACAGACCGCCCGGCGCGAACTCGAAAAGGAAGCCGCCGTCGCCCAGCAGCGCGTCTCGAAATACAAAGAGCAGTTGATGCAGGCGAAGGACAACAAGCAGTTCCACGCCCTGCAGCACGAGATCGCGACCTTCTCCGCCGAAGTCCAACGCGTCGAAGAGATCGAGATCGGCCGCATGCTCGAGGGCGACGAGCTCACCGCCGTGGTGAAGGCCGCTGAAGCGAAGCTGGCGGCCGAGAAGAAACGGGTCGCCGCCGAGAAGAGCGCCATCGAGGCCGACTCCACCAGCGTGGCCGGTGAGCTGACCGGGCTGCAGGCCGCCCGCGCCGAGCTCGCGGCCACCGTGGACGCGCGGCTGCTCACCACCTACGAGACCGTGGCCAAGGGCCGCAAGGGCACCGGCATCGCGCGGGTGGTCGATGGGCTGTGCGAGGCCTGCCGGGTGCGGGTGCGGCCGCATCTCTACAACCAGATCCGCGCCGGCGACCAGATCATCCAGTGCGAGAGCTGCGTGCGCATCCTCTACTGGATCGCGCCGGCCAAGGTCGACGACGCGCCGGTCGAACCGCCGCCGGCGACGTAAGACCGGC
>JANNIB010000438.1:0-3528 GCA_031404695.1 Acidobacteriota bacterium | reverse complement strand
GGTGCCCCAGCGCATGAAGGCGCGGATGGCCGTGGGCGCGGTGTAGAAGACGGTGACGCCGTAGCGCTCGATGATCTCCCAGAAGCGATCCTTCTTCGGCCAGTCGGGCGCGCCTTCGTACATCAGCACGGTGGCGCCGTTCGACAGCGGTCCGTAGACGACGTAGCTGTGGCCGGTGACCCAGCCGATGTCGGCCGTGCACCAGTAGACGTCGTCCTCCTTGAGGTCGAACACCCACTTGGTCGTGGCGTAGCAGCCCGTGAGGTAACCGCCGGTCGTGTGGACGATGCCCTTGGGCTTCCCGGTCGTGCCCGACGTGTAGAGGATGTAGAGCATGTCCTCCGCGTCCATCGGCTCGGGCTCGCAGTTGTAGGACGCCTCGTCCATGACCTCGTGGTACCAGTGGTCGCGGCCCGACTTCATGTGCACGCGCAGGTCGGCGGCGCCGCGTTTCACGACGATGACCGATGAGATCGACGGCGTGGCCTCGAGCGCCTCGTCAGCCATCTGCTTGAGCGGCATGATGCTGCCGCGGCGATAGCCGCCATCGGCCGTCACCAGCACCTTGCACTGCGAGTCGTTGATGCGATCGCGCAGCGACTCGCTGCTGAAACCGCCGAAGACCACGCTGTGCACGGCGCCGATGCGGGCGCAGGCCAGCATCGCGATCGCCAGCTCCGGCACCAGCGGCATGTAGATCGCGACCCGGTCGCCTTTAACCACGCCCTGCGCCTTGAGCACGTTGGCGAACTGCGACACCTGCCGGTAGAGCGTGAAATAGGTCAGCGTGCGGCGCTCACCTGGCTCCCCTTCCCAGATGAGGGCGGCCTTGTTGCGACGCGGGCCGCGGATGTGCCGGTCGACGCAGTTCACGCTGGCGTTGAGCGTGCCGCCCACGAACCACTTCGCATCGGGCGGCGTCCACTCGAGCACCGTGTCCCACGGCCGCATCCACTCCAGTTCCTTCGCGAACCCGGCCCAGAAGGCCTCGGGATCGGCCGCCGCGCGCGCGTAGACTTCCGGGTCGTTCACGGTGGCGGCGGCGCGGAAGGCCGCGCTCGGCTCGAAGCGTCGGTTCTCGCTGAGGAGCGCGTCGATCTCAGGCGACGTCTGAGGCGTGTGATCCGGCATGCGCCGATTCTATCCCTGTCTCTGTTACCCTCTCGCACATGGTCCCTGCGCGGACAGCCCTCATCGCGTCGCTGCTCGTGGCCCTGGTGGCCGCGGGTTCGGACGCGTCCGCCCAGTCCCCCGCTGCCGCGGCGCCTGCCATCGACGCCCTGACGTGGCTCGAAGGCACCTGGATTTCCGAGGCCGACGGCACCCGCGTCGAGGAGCGCTGGACGTCTCCGAAAGGCGGCGCCATGCTCAGCACGAGCCGCACGCTGCGCGGCGGTCGCATGGTGGCTTTCGAGTTCCTGCGCATCGTGACCCGGCCCGGCGCCCTCGTCTACATCGCCCAGCCCGGCGGACGCCCGCCGACGGAGTTCGCGCTCACCACCGCCGGCCCCGGCCTCGCCGTCTTCGAGAACCCCGCGCACGACTTTCCGAAACGCCTCAGCTACCGCCGCACGGGGCAGACGCTGCGGGTCGAAGTCGAGGGTGACGAGAAGGGCAAACCGCTCCGCGACGTCTACACCTTCACGCTGGCCAGCGGCCGCTAGCTCACGGGGCTGTGGCGGGGGCGGGCAGCCGCCGGCGTCGACGGAGCCAGGCCAGCAGGCACAACGGCCCGAGCACCAGCAGTTCCCGCGCCAACGCCTGCGCATTGATGGCCATGGCGAACGACGAGAATGGGGCGAACCGCTCGGTCGGGAGGAACAGCGCCCAGTTCGACTTCAGCCACGCTTGCCAGGGCCAGAACAACTGAATTCCAGAGGGCGTGGCAGGGTCTGCCGAGAAGTAGTCGGTCACCAGGTGCGACGCCGTGGCCAAGGTGCAGGCGATGACGACGCGCCAATCGGCACGGCCGGCACGGACGCGGGTGATCGCCCAGGTCACGAGCATCACAAGCCCCGTGGCGAACAGGCTGTGGCTGAACCTGCGGTGCGTTCCGGGCACCAGCAGGTCGAGGTCCGGCGCTGCGGCCAGGAGGGCGCAGGCCAGCACGAAGCGCGGGGTCGCCGCGCCACGCCGATCGGTAGCATACGCCACGGTGAGCCCGGCCAGGACGTGGCCGACGGGACTTGGCATGACTGTCAGCGGCAGGTCCGCACGAGCGCGGTATTCCGCGCGGTCCGTGCGGCACGTGCCCGCCCGCTAGTCGTAGTATTCGCGGCCGAGGTGCGTGATGAGCTCTTCGCCCTTGAGGTAACGGAGCGTGTTCTTCAGCTTCATGAGCTGGATGAACAGGTCGTGCTCCGGATACACCTCGGGCGCATGCATCGGCGCCTTGAAGTAGAACGACAGCCACTCCTGGATGCCCGACATCCCCGCGCGCTTCGCCAGGTCGAGGAAGAGCGCCGAATCCAGCACGATCGGCGCCGCCAGAATCGAGTCGCGGCACAGGAAGTTGATCTTCAGCTGCATCGGGTAGCCGAGCCAGCCCACGATGTCGATGTTGTCCCAGCCCTCTTTGTTGTCGCCGCGCGGCGGGTAGTAGTTGATGCGCACCACGTGCGAGATGTCCTTGTAGAGCTCCGGGTAGAGTTGCGGCTGGAAGATGTAGTCGAGGGCGCTCTTCTTGCTCTCTTCCTTGGTCTTGAAGCTCTCCGGGTCGTCGAGCACTTCGCCGTCACGGTTGCCGAGGATGTTGGTCGAATACCAGCCCTTGACGCCGATCATGCGGGCCTTGAGGCCGGGCGCGATGATGGTCTTGATGAGCGTCTGCCCGGTCTTCATGTCGTTGCCGGCCACCGGCGCGCCGGTCTTCGCCGCCAGTTCGAGCATCGCCGGGATGTCGGCCGTCAGGTTCGGCGCGGCATTGGCGAAGGGAATGCCTTCCTTGAGTGCGGCGTAGGCGTAGATCATGCTCGACGGGATGGCGTCGTCGCTGGCCTCGAGGCCGGCTTCAAACGCGGCCAGCGTCTTGTGCACCGGGCCTTCCGTCATGAAGACCTCGGTGCTGCCGGTCCACACCATCACCAGGCGGTCGCAGCCGTGATGCGCCTTGAAGGCGCGAATGTCGGCGATGAGCTGCTCGGCCAGATCGCGCTTGTTCTTCCCCGTCTTGACGTTCGGGCCGCTCAGCCGCTTCACGTAGCGCTGATCGAACACCGCCGGCATCGGCTTGATGGCTTCCATCTCGGCGCGCACCTGGTCGAGCAGGCTCGGCTCGAGCACGCCGGCCGTGCGAGCCGCGGCATAGGTGTCTTCCGCGAAGATGTCCCAGCCGCCGAACACGAGGTCGTCGAGCCCGGCCAGCCCGATGAAGTCCTGGATCTTCGGCGAGCGGTTCTCGGTGCGCTTCCCGAGCCGGATGGTGCCCATCTGCGTGAGCGAGCCGATCGGCTGCGCCAGGCCCTTGCGGATCGCGAAGACGCCGGCGATGGTGGTGGTGGCGACGGCGCCCAGGCCGACCAGCAGCAC
>JANNIB010000437.1:0-7895 GCA_031404695.1 Acidobacteriota bacterium | reverse complement strand
GCGGTGGCGGTCACGCTCAGGACCACGCACGTCTGCGGTCCGGTGAATTTAAACGCGTTCTGCAGGAGATTCACGACAATCGCCGCCAGCACCTTGCGATCGGCAGACACGGCCAGCCCTGGCTCGCCGGGATGGAGGGTGAGATCAAGACCCCGGTGCGAGGCTTCCAGCCGCGCCGCTGGCGACAGTTCCTCCACCAGCTCGGCGACCACGACAGGCACCCGGGTGAGCGTGTCCTGCCCCAGCCGGGCGTCGTCGATCGAGCGATTGACGAGGTCTCGCAGGCTCGCCAAGGTGCGCTTGAGCACACTCCCGGTGCTCCCGCGAACGCCGACGTCCCCGGTGCTGAGGACCTCGAAGGCCACCGTCGCGGTGTTGACCAGGTTCCGGATCTCGTGCGCCAGGAACCCGGTCCGCTCGTCGACGGCGGCACTGTCGGCACCAAGACGTGACGACGCGGCGTTGAACTCCGTGACCGCACCGGCGATGGCGTCGTCGAGGCAGCGGTTGAGCGTGCGGAAGTCCTCGACGCTGACCCGTGTGGCCGTTTCGAACGCCAGGTCGGTGATCGCCTGACAGACGTCGCCATAGACATGCACGACCTGCGACACCGTGAATCCACCTGCTCGAAGCGCGCCACCGTGCAGCGCGGCGGTCTCGGCGATGTCGTCGCTCGAGGAGACGGAATTCCCGAGAGCCTCGACGAGTTGATCCAGAAATCGCGGGACGCCATACGTTTCGTCCTGCGAAGTGGGAAGCGACAGGGCACGCGCCTCCGTCTTCTGGCGGCAGCGCGTCAGGATCTCGTCGCCATGCGCCGCCACGAACTTGCCTAGCATCATTCCTGCCGCCCTCGATGACGCGGCACTCCCCGGCCGCAGCCTGAGCCTTCGCGCAGTCACCATCGTGACCGGGTTTGTCGGCGACCGCTGTCTCGTCTTGGACATGGCCGAATGTGCCCCGGTCGCGCGGGACCGTGACGCGTGCGCGTGTTGGCCACGACACCGAATGGCCCCTGCGCTACCGAAGGTGGGAAGTTCGACGGACGACATCCCGGCGTCACACCGTCTCGGGGCTGGCGCGGCGTTTGCTCTACCTGCAGCAGGAGATCGCGATGAACAAAGACGAGATCAAGGGCAAGGCCGAACAGGTCAAGGGGAAGCTCAAGCAGGGCGTGGGCAATCTGACCGGCGATGTCGCGTTGCAGGACGAAGGCGCGGCCGACGAAGCCACCGGCGAGCTGCGCGAAACGGCGGGAACGGCCAAGCGCAAGGTGGGCGAAACGGTCGAGAAGATCGGCGAGCAGATCAAGCGCTGACGCGCTGTCGCGCGTGTCCCGTCACGAACCAACGGCGTGCGCCCATTCACCGGGAGCACGCCGTTTTCTATTGCAGCTGCTGGCGCACCGGCCGCTCACCATGCCCGCCTTGGCGGCGAGCAGGGTGCGCAGGGTGCGGGCGCTCGATCCGGTCCCTATGTTCGGCCGGTCAGCAGCATCACCACCAGCACAATCAGAATGAGCCCGCCCAGGCTGCCGCCGATCGCCGGGCCACCGAGATAGAAACCGCCGCCGCCGAACAGCAGCAGCAGGATGATGAGTACGACGATGATGTTCATGGATGAACTCCTTTGGATTCTATCGGCTGCAACTTTAATGCCGCACTCCCCTGGTGAGCTGTTCCGAATTGCACATCCACCGGTTCCCACACAGTGACCTGCAGCGGCCTGACCCTCCAGCCATCCTGCCGCCGCGTCACCTTGGAATCACAGCGCTCGAGCCTCGCATGAACGGCAGCGTGCCTGGCATCAGTGCGGCTGCGGGGGCGATGACCGTGGCGAGGAGGACGCCGGGGTCGACCTGCAGCGACGGGCCCGACGGCCGCGTGAGCAGGTAGAACATGTCGGCGGCCAGCGCCGGCCCGAACACCGCCGGTCCAGCCGCGGTAGCGGCCGAGGCGCTCGGGAATCGGCATCTCTGCTGGAGGCCTAAAGTGTGAGTGTAGTCCGTGCCCGCGAGGCGGCCGGCGCGCGGTGATTCGCTCCGTCCCCGGATATCCTCATTACACACAAAGGAGCTCCGCATGTCTGCATCGAACGACGCCGCGACCCTCTCCGCCCTGGCCGGAGTGACCACCGCCACGCTGACCACGATCCTGCTCAAGAAGGGCCTGCGCAACGTCTGGATTCGCGGCGCGTTTCCCCTCGCGAGCGGCCAGCCGCGGATCGCCGGGCGGGCGTTCACCGTGCGCTTCGTCCCGGCGCGCGAGGATCTGGCGACACCGGCGTCGTGGAGTTCGCCGAAGTCCACACGAGCCGCCATCGAGCAGATGCCGGCGGGCTGCATCGCGGTGGTCGATGCCGGCGGAGTCAAGGACGCCGGCTTCTGGGGCGACATCCTGTGCGCGCGCATGGCCATGCGCGGTGTGGCGGGGCTCGTGAGCGACGGCGTGGTGCGCGATCTCGCCGGCGTGCTGGCGACCGGGTTACCGGTCTGGGCCGGCGGCACGGCGGCACCGCCGTCGGTGGCCGGCTTGACCTTCGTCGATTGGCAGCAGCCGGTGGGCTGCGGCGGCGTGGCGGTGTGTCCAGACGACCTCATCCTGGCCGACGGCGACGGCGCCGTCGTGATTCCGGCCGCGCTGGTGGACGAGGTGACGGCGCTGGCGGTCGAACAGGAACGCCTCGAGAGTTGGATCATGGACGAGATCAGGCGCGGGGTGGCACTGCCCGGCTTGTACCCGCCCAACGCCGAACATCAGGCGCGCTACGAGGCGTCGAAGCGGCAATCGTGAGGTGGCAGGGCGGGGGTCACCGCGACCGCAGGGCCTTCGCAAGCGTGCCGTCTTCGGTCGACACCGAGCCGTGGACCAGCGAGCTCTTCCCCGACCCGGCCACGCCCGTCACCACCACCAGCACGCCTAGCGGGATGTCGACGCTGACATCCTTGAGGTTGTTCACGCGCGCGCCCTGCACGCGGATCAGATCGCGGCTGTCGGCCGCGTGGCGCACGGCGTTCAGGGCTTGGGGCGCACGAGCTCGGGCACCGTGCGTCCGAGGAAGCCTTCGATCGGCTGCTGCGTGCCGAACGGCGCTTCTTCCCGCAGGTTGATCTTCCGCGTCTGCGCCAGCGCGGCCGCCACCGGCACCTTGCGGTTGCGAATCAGATACGCGGCCCACAGATGGCTCGCGCGCCACGCGATCGTGCAGTGCAGCAGCACCTTGCCCGGGGCCGACGCCAGCGTGGCAGCAAAGGTGTCGAGCTCTTTCGGCCCGTAGGGATTCTCGGGCGACCCGCGCATCGGAATGTGGACGTAGGTGATGCCGAGCTCCTTCAGCAGCGCCGCCTCGTCGAAGCCGATCTGCGCCATCTCCTGGGGCATGCGCAGGTTCACCACGGTCGTGACGCCCTTCGCCCTGAGGTCGCGCAGCGCCTGTTCCGTCGGCTGTCCGCCGATGAAGAAGTCGTCGCCGACGCTGACGAACGTCTCCTGGAACAGTCCCGTGATGTCGAGGGCGACCGGGTCAGGCGCAGGCCCGGACCTGCCTTTGCCGACGACACTTTGGGCGCCCGCGGGCAGCGCGATCGTCAGGGCCAGGACGGCCACGGCCACCGAACCGAATGGAGTCATCACAGTCATGGATCCTCTCAGGAGCATTGACCTCACCATCCCGGCATCTTTGCTTCGTCGAGTCCCACGACCTCGAAGTCGGCCGTGCGCGTGCCGCCAGCCCTGACCGGGAACTCGATGCGCAGACGCGTGGCGTCGCCGGTGAGACGCCAGAATTTTGCCGTATCGCGCATGAAGAGCGCGATCGCCTCGTCGGTGTCGGGCCGCCACGCCGCCAGGCGCTCGGGCGCGCGCTCGTCCACGATGACATCCACCGTGCAACGCGGTCGGCAGGCGAAGTCGCCCGCTTGCAGCACGAGGTAGGCGCTGCGGCCCCATTTCTGGTGGTCGCGAAACACCAGCTGCACGGGCCGCGGTCCCTGGCCATCCGCATCGACGCCGTCAGTCGCGAAGATGGCCGCGGTGACCTGCGCCCCGCCTCCCACCGTGGCCTGCTGATAACGCCACAACGCCGCGATCCGCTCCCGCTCGGCCCGTGCTCGAGACTCCTGGCGGGCCACGGCGCCTACCGCTTCTTCCGCCGCGCGTGCCGCCGCTGCGCGCTCGGCCAGCGACGGTCCGCGGTCGCCGCACGCAGACAACGCGGTCACGAGCATCAGTGGTGTGAGACACGTCAGGAGTGGGCGCGGCCGCAGCATCGCCGTCCATGGTAGGACAACTGCCCCGGAGTTCGGACACGCTGATACGCGCTCTTGCGCCGGCCAGACGGCGGCGGGCGTTGAAGGACGCCGGCACGGATGGCGCCGCACCGGCTGTGACAGAATGACCGCCGGGAGCGAACGACACATGGCCAACCCTGCTGGCAGCTTCATCTGGTACGAACTGTTGACGCCCGACCCCGACGCCGTCGCGCCGTTCTACGCGGCCGTGGTCGGATGGACGATCGGCGCCGCCACACCGGACCAGGCCGGCGGCATGGACTACCGCATGATCGGTCGCGACGATGGCAAGTTCGCCGGCGGCGTCATGCGCCTCTCGGAGGATATGCTGCAGCACGGCGCCCGCCCGCTGTGGCTCGGCTACCTGTCAACCGCGGACGTCGACGGCCATATCGCTGCCATCGTGGCTGATAGCGGCAAGGTGCAGATGCCGGCGACGAACATCCCGAACGTCGGCCGGATCGCGATGGTCACCGATCCCCAGGGCGTGCCCTTCTACCTGATGACGCCCATTGCGCCGGCGGGCGTGCCCGACGCGACCAGCGACGTGTTCGACCTCGAGGCGCCGCAGCGGGTCAACTGGAACGAGCTGGCCAGCCCCGATCTCGCCGGCGCCAAGGCCTTCTACAGCCGGCACTTCGGCTTCGAGTTCAACGAGGCGATGGACATGGGACCGATGGGCGACTACGCGTTCATCGACCATCACGGCCAGCGCGTCGGGGCCATCATGCAGCGCCCGGAGGCGCAGCAGCCGGCGGCGTGGCTGTTCTATGTCGGTGTGCCCTCGATCGCGGCGGCCACCCGGGCGATCGACGCCAACGGGGGCACCATCCTCGTGGCACCGCATGAAATCCCGACCGGCGACTGGATCGTCATCGCCGCCGATCCGGCCGGTGCGGGTTTCGGCCTCGCCGGCCCCAAGGGCGAATAGCGGCCGCGACCGTGAAGCTGACCGACCTGCGCGGCATCCTGCAATACATCCCGGAGTTCCGGGAGAAGACCTTCGTCCTGGCGATCGACGGCGAGATCGTGACCGACGAGCGGTTCGCGACGCTGCTGGTCGATATCGCGCTGCTGTGGTCGCTCAACATCCGCGTCGTGCTCGTGCACGGCATCGCGGAGCAGATCCGCCGCCTGGCGAGCGAACGCGGGATGACGCCCTCGAACACCGACGGCACCGGCGTGACCGACGCGCACACCCTGGCCGTGGCGTTGACGGCGGCCAATCGCCTGACGCACGAGATCCTCGAAGGCCTCTCCGCCAACGACCTCAGGGCCGCCTGCACCAACGGCATCATCGCCCACCCGGTGGGCGTGATCCAGGGCGTGGACCAGCAGTTCACCGGCCGCGTCGAGCGCGTGGACGTCGAGTTGCTGCAGTCGCTGCTCACGCAGGGCGTGGTGCCGATCGTGCCGCCGCTCGGGTTCGACGGCGAGGGCCGCACCTACCGCGTCAACTCCGACGGCATGGCCGTGGCCGTCGCCGCGCAGCTGCGCGCGGTGAAGCTCGTCTACGTCACCGCCGCGCCCGGACTGGTCTATCGCGGCGAGCCGATCCGCCAGATGCTGGTCTCGGAGCTGGCGGCCCTGCTGCAGAAGGACGCGGCCGGCTTTTCCGGCGAACACCTGTCGAAGGCGCAGCATGCCGTGCGCGCGTGCCACGCCGGGGTGCCGCGCGTGCATGTGATCGACGGCACCCTCGACGAGGGCCTGCTCGGCGAGGTGTTCTCGAACCACGGGCTCGGCACGCTCATCCACACCAACGAGTACGAGAACATCCGGGCCGCCGAGCGCCGCGACATCGGCGCCATCCAGTCGCTGGTGCGTCAGGGCGTCGAAGCCGACGAACTGCTCAAACGGAGCCGCAGCAGCATCGAGCAGCACCTGGGCGACTATTTCATCTTCGAGATCGACCGCAACCCGGTGGGGTGCGTCGCGCTGCACGTCGACCAGGCGCGCAACCAGGGCGAGCTGGCGTGCCTGTACGTGAGCCCCGCCCACGAGAACCAGGGTATCGGCCGCAAGCTGATCCAGTTCGTCGAGACGCGGGCGCGCCAGACCGGCCTCGAGCGCATCCTCGCGCTGTCGACGCAGGCCTTCAACTACTTCAGCGCGAAAGGCGGCTTCGTCGAAGGCACGGTCGACGACCTGTCGCCGGATCGCCGCGAGCGCTACGAACGCAGCGGCCGCAACTCGAAGGTGCTGGTGAAGCGCCTGCGGTAGCGCGTCGCGGTGGCGGCGGCCGTCACGACGCCGTCGTCCCGTCCGGCGGCGGCGCGATGCTGGCACCGAAGGCGAGCAGGCGGCCGTCGCCGTCTCTCACCACGAACTCGCGGCTGTGCCACGGCATGTCGCCCAGGGGCCGGGTGAACTCGACGCCGCGGCTGGCGTATTCGGCGTAGAGCGCGTCGGCGTCTTCGACGTGGACGTAGGCGTCGAGCAGTTCTTCTTCGGCCTTGTCGGAGTTCGGGACGGGCGGCGGCGCGCAGCGGAAGTGGATGTGCTGCCCGTCACGAACGACGATGGCGTAGACGGGCGGGTCGTGCCAGGTGCCGACGCAGTCGAAGCCCAGCTTGTCGCGGTAATAGGCCAGCGTGGCCGCGAGGTCGAGCGAGAAGAACTGCGGCGAGACCTGGCGGATCATGCGCGGCACCTTACCACGACGCAGGCGTCGAAGCCGTCCGCCTCCGCCAGCGCGGCCGCTGTCTAGCCCGGCGGGTCCTGTCACCGGCAGATAGCCTTCCCAACCCGTGCTCGCTTTCGCTGCGCGCGGGGTTGGGCCCCTTCCGCCGGCGCCACCCGCCGCCGGCCCGGCCGCGCAGTGACGCTACCGCTCGACGTCGATACAGAGCACCGCGTGGTCCGAGTAGCCGCTCTTGTCGCCCGCAAAGATGTACCCACCGACCAATGGCGAAATGGCCTTGCCAAACCATTCCCAATAGCGAGCCAATTCGGTCTGGTCGCGGCCGACAGCTCGACGGCGCATTCAACCGATCCGGCAGTGAGTGGACAGCGTGACGCGATCAAGACCTGGTTCTGCGTTGGCACATGGGTCGAACAGGATCTGTGAGCGATTCCCTGAGCCGCCAAGGCGTTGAGGAAGGCCTCATGCGACGGGGAGTAGACGTACTCGGTCAGGGTCCATTCACGTGCTGCACAATGCCAGCGCGCAGGCCGGTCGCGGCCGGGCCTGCGGCGGGTGGCGCCGGTGGAAGGGGCCCATCACGCGCGCAGCCTGAGGGCGAGCACGTGATGGGAAGGCCATCCACCGGTGACAGGACCCGCCGGGCTAGACAGCGGCCGCGTCCTGGCTGAAACGACAACGGGCGGGATGGATTACTCCACCCCGCCCGCGCAGTCTTTCTCGGTGCCAGTCGCCCTGCGATTCGTTCAGGGGGCAGGCACCTCGCATCCAATCGGGTCAGACCCCCGACGATTCGTTCCGGAGTCAGACCCCTCGCGTCACGCGCAGCCGCTCGTCGTGCCGCAGTTGCTGCACTTGTAGCAGGCGCCGCTGCGCACCATGATCGACCCGCAGGTGCTGCACGGCGGTGCGTCTTCCTGGTTCTGAATCGCCGCAAACGACGACTTCGACTTCACCGGCGGC
>JANNIB010000436.1:0-10210 GCA_031404695.1 Acidobacteriota bacterium | reverse complement strand
GGAAAACAGCATGACGGTTCCTTGTTAAATGACTGTCAGCGAGAATAACATCGCTCGGTTGGCGAGAATGAAAGTTAGTATTAACTAATTGTTTTTAAACTGATGCATGGCCGGGAGGAACGCGCTGTTCCACAGCGGCGGGCCCACGGTGGTAGGCACATCGGGGCACAACACGACGTAGCCGGGCAGGTTCTGGTTGTCGCTGCCGAGGCCGTAGGTGAGCCAGGCGCCCATCGACGGCCGGCCCACCTGGATGTGCCCGGTGTTCATCATGAGCATCGACGGCTCGTGATTCGGGATGTCGGTGTGCATCGAGCGGATGACGCAGATGTCATCCGCGCAACCGCCGACGTGCGGGAACAGCTCGCTCACCTCCAGCCCGCTCCTGCCGTAGCGCGAAAACGCGAAGGGCGACTGCATGAGCGTGCCGGTCTTGCGCTCGGTGGCCACCGCATCCCCCGGCAGCGGCTGCCCGTGGTACTTCGCCAGCATCGGCTTCGGGTCGAAGCTGTCGACCTGCGACAAGCCGCCGTTCATGAAGAGGAAGATGACGTGTTTCGCCCGGGCCGGATGATGCAATCCCTTGGCGAGCTTCGGCGCGCCGGGCTTGCCCTGCGTGAGGCCCGCGGCGGAGAGTGAATCGCCGACCAGGCCGGCAAACGCCATCATGCCGAAGCCGCTGCCGATCCGGCAGAGGGCGTCGCGGCGGGTCACGGGCGGACGGGATCTGTGGGCCATGCGGTCAGCTCACGAACACGAACTCGTTGGAGCTCAGCAGCACCTTCACGTAGCGGCCGAAGGCCGACACCGGGCGCATCTTCGCCTTCTCGTCGGCGGCGGGCGCGGCGCCGGGGGTGACGCCGGCCATCATGCCCGCGGCCGCGGGATCGGCGTCGGCCTTGGCGTCGAGCTCGGCGGCCGGCGCGGGTTCGGCGGGGGTGGCGGGAGCGCCCGCGTCGGCTGCGGGCGTCTTCGCGGCGGCCTTGCGTTCCTCGTACTGCTTTTGCGCTTCGGCGGCCAGGAAGTCGAGCCCGGCCTGCAGCTCGCGTTCGGCGGGCGCGCGGCCGAAGATGCGGCGGTAGGCGCCGGTGATCCGGGCCCGGTCGTCGGGCTCGTCGGCCACCTGTTCGGCCAGCCGCTCGGCATGCTGCTGCACGAAGTCGCTGTTCATGAAGAACAGCCGCTGCAGCGGCACGTTGGTGGTGAAGCGCTGCTCAGCCGTCTGGCTCGGGCTCGGGAAGTCGAAGAGCTGCAGGAACTCGTCGAGCTTGTAGCGGCTCACCTTGCCGTAGATGGTGCGCCGCGCCGTCAGCGGCGTGAGCGTCAGAGACGGCCCGCCGATCTTCGTGTCGAGCGCGCCCGACACCAGCAGCACGCCGTCGCGGATCTGCTCGGCGCTCAGGCGGCGCCGGTTGGCACGCCAGTAGAAGCGGTTGCCGCCGTCTTTGGCGCGCGCGGCGGGCTGGTCGTCGGCGCTCAGCTGGTAGGTGGCGCTGCGCAGGATCTCCCGGTGCAGCGCCTTGATCGAGCGGCCGTGCTCGAGGAAATACTGCGCGAGGTGGTCGAGCAGCTCCGGGTGGCTCGGCGTCTCGCCGTTCAGCCCGAAGTTGCTGGGCGTGTTCACGAGGCCGGTGCCGAAGTGTTCCTTCCACACGCGGTTCACGATGACGCGCGCTGAAATCGGCTCGGCCAGAATTGCCTGGGCGAGTTCGAGGCGGCCGCTGCCTTTCGAGAAGGTCTGGCGTTCCGAGTCGCCCAGCACGGTGACGAAACCGCGTGGCACGGTGTCCCCGAGGCGCATCGGGTTGCCGCGCACGTGCACCTTCAGGTCGCTGACCTCGGGCAGGTCGCGCACGCCGTGGACGTAGGCGTACTTCGGCGGCATCGCCTTCTCGGCTGCTTCGATGCTCTTGCGCATCACGTCGATGGTGGCGCGGCGATCGGAACCCAGGCGCTGCTCCAGGCTCCAGCCGCGGAAACGCAGCAGGCCCGGGGTGCTGCGCTGGCCGGGCACGAACGAGTCGGTGCGCAGGTCGACGACGAACACGTCGCGGTAGAGCGCGGTGCGGTCTTTCGCCATGCTGCGCAGCTCGAGGCCGCAGCCCGGGCAGAAGTCGTCGTTGGTCTTGAACTCGTTGGGCAGGTTGGCCGGCTCTTTCGGCTTGGCGGTCGGCAGCGCCCGGGCCTTGAGGATGTCGTTCTCCTTCTTCAGCTCGCGCTCCTCGAGCACCAGGCCCACCACCAGATCCTGGAAGGCGGTGGCCAGCGTCGCGGCCTCCTTCGACGTGCCGCCCTTGGCGATCATCGCCTGCCAGTCTTTGAGGAACGGGTAGTAGGTGGACGGCCGCGTCAGGAACTCGAGCCAGCGCTCGAAGAGCTCGTAGTCGAGCTTCTCCTTCTCGAGCACTTCGGCCTTGTCCTTCTTCGGTTCGCCGCTGACCTGCCACGCCGCCTTCATGTAGGTGGCGGTCTGGAACGCCAGCGTGGCGGCGAGCTGCTCGGCTTCGGCGCGCAGGAACTCGCCGAGCATCTCCTTCTTCTGCTTGAGGGCCTTTGCCTGTGCCTTGTGTTCCTCGACCACGGCCGCCGGGGCGAGCGGGTACTCGTGGTATTCGGTGTTCAGGAACACGCCGCCGAGCGCGTAGTAGTCCTTGGTCGGGATCGGGTCGTATTTGTGGTCGTGGCAGCGCGCGCAGCCCACGGTGAGGCCGAGCAGGCCGCGACTCACGGCATCCACGCGGTCGTGGCGTTCGTCGGCGCGCGTGATCTCGACGGCGCCGTTGTCGTAGAACCAGGGGCCGAGGCCGAGGAAGCCGAGCGCCGGCAGGTGCCGCACGCGGTCGGGCCCGTCGAACAGATCCGCCGCCAGCTGCGCGGTGACGAAGCGGTCGTAGGCCAGGTCGTCGTTGAAGGCGCGGATCACCCAGTCGCGATACAGATGCGCGTTCGGGTAGGGGTTGTAGCCGCGGCCGTCGGGGTCGAGACTGCGGTAGTCGTCTTCGCCGTAGCGCGCCACGTCGAGCCACATGCGGCCCCACGCTTCGCCGTAGCGCGGCGAGGCCAGCAGCCGATCGACCACCGCCTCGAACGCGCCGGGCGTGGCATCGGCGAGGAATGCGTCCATCTCCTCGGGCGTCGGCGGCAGTCCGGTGAGGTCGAGCGTGACGCGTCTGAGCAGCGTGCGCTTGTCGGCCGCCGCCACCGGCGTCAGGCCCTCGTGCTCGAGCCGCGCCAGCACGAAGCGGTCGATGGTGGTCTTCGGCCACGCCGACTGGCGCACCTCGGGAGGTGGCGTCGTTAGGAGCGGGCGGATGGCCCAGTAGGCGCGGTGCTCCGCGGTGACCGGTTTCTCGTGCGAGACGGCGGGTGTCGCCGCGGCGGCGGTCGCGGCAGCCGGCCACGGCGCGCCGGCGCGCACCCACGCCGTGATCACATCGATATCGGCCGGCGGCAGCTTCGCGCGCCCCTTCGGCATCGCCGGATAACCGGTGGCGTGTTGCAGCACTTTGAGGAAGGTGCTGGAGTCTGGCGCGGTGGTGTCGATGACCGGGCCGGTCTCGCTGCCTTTCATCAGCGCCTCGCGCGAATCGATGCGCAGCCCGCCCATTGCCGCGTCGGCGTGGCAGGCGTAGCAGTTGGCGGCCAGCAGGGGCCGAATCCGGGTCTCGAACTGGTCGAGCGTGAAGGCCGGCCCGGGCGCGGTCTGCGCCGGCGGCGCCTGTCTGGCGGCGACGGCGGCCGTGAGGCCGGCAGCGGCCAGCGCCAGGGCGAGGCCGGCGACGCGGGAGCGTGTTGAGGAGGCGCGCATGGGGACATCCGTATTATGCACGGGCAGCCATTGAATACGTGGAGCGCGATTCGGCCGGATTCGCCGTCATGCACGGCACTACAATGCCCCGCACATGCGTGCCCTGCTCCCGGTTGTCGCGATCCTCCTGTCGGGCCTGGCGTCCCAGGCGCAAGAGCGCCCCGCGGAGGCGGCCAAAGTCCCGCGGCCGGCCGACGCCCTGGCGCTGTCTCGCGCCACCGCCGACGCCACCGTGGCCGTCCGCCTCACCCCGGGCGCGGCCCTGAGCGGAGACACGTTGTGGGTGGCGACGCCCGCCGGGCTGTCACGCGTGGACGGCAAGACCCTCGCGCTCACGGCTGGGCCGGCGCTCGACGGCACGCCGTGCGGCACCCTCGCTGTGGGTCTCGGCGCCGTATGGGCGCCGCGTTGTGGCGCGCCGGTCGTCGCGCGCGTGGACGAGAAATCCTCGGAGGTCACCACCGTCGCCCTGCCGCTTGCCGACCCGTCCGGCAGCATCGCGACCGGCATCGGTTCGATCTGGATGGCAACGGACGCCGCCGGCGTCGTGTCGCGCATCGATCCCGACCGCCGCGCCGCGGTCGCCGAGATCTACGTCGCGCGCGACCCGTCGAGCGTCGCGTTCGCCGACGCGGCGCTGTGGATGACGAGCGCGACCGGGAACGTCGTGACGCGCGTGAATCCACACACCAACGAGGTGGTCGAGACCATCGCCGTCGGCCCGCGTCCCGGCCGCGTCGTGGTCGGTGAGGGCGGCGTCTGGGTCGTGAACCGCGGCGATCACTCGGTCACCCGCATCGATCCGGCGACCAACAAGGTGGTGGCGACCATCCCCGTGGGCCACGGCATCGGCGATGGGGACATCGCCGTGGGGGCGGGCAGCGTGTGGCTGAGCGCGCCCGGCGCGCCTCTGGTGCGCGTCGACCCGCGGAGCAATCGCGCGGTGCAGCGCTTCACCGGCGAGGGCGGCGGCGCCGTCGCGGTGGCGTTCGGCTCGGTCTGGGTCGCGACCGGCCCGGCCACGACCTCTCGGTTCGACCCGCGCCTGCTGGCCGCTCTCCGCCCATAGCGGGGACTGTCCCCATTCAAGGCCGGCCCAGACTAACCGCCGATAATTCAAGGCAGGACCAGAATGGGGACTGTCCCCGCTGGGCAACTACGGATGCGCGGCGCAATATTTCGAGCCGGTGCAGCGCGTCGGCACGAAGACTTCTGCCTGGATCAGCCACACGCCGTTGAGCTTGCGCCACTGCCCCAGGTAGGTGCCGCCGATCTGCACCACGCCGTCGGGTTCGGTCCAGCGGCCGGTCCACTCGCCGCGCTCCGAGGCCACGCTCCAGGCGGCGAAGACGTCAATGGCCGACGGCGTCCGCACGTAGACGGTGTCAGGCCGGCGGGTGAACTGCGCGCCCATGCGGCCGGCATTGGTGTTCTTGTCGTCGTCGTGCGCGCCGGTGGACGTCACGATCGAGACATTCGGCATCCAGTGCTTCGCGATGCCGGGCACATCGTGCCGCGCGATCGCCTGGTTCGAGTCTTCGCGCGCGGCGCGGATGAGGGCGGCGTCGTCGGGCGGCGCCTGGCCCCCGGCGGCCGCCATCGCCACGGCCACGGGCACCGTCATCACGCCGGCCAGGGCCAGCCACAGCAGATCGGTCATCGCGCGCATACACCCTCCCGCGCGTCCTGCCGCGGCCGCGCGCCCCCATCGTAGACTTGCCGGATGCATCGACGCGAGTTCCTGAGCCTGACGCCCGTTCCCGCCCTGCTGCGACCATCGCCGTCGGCGGCCGCCCAGCGCGCCACGCCCGCGGCCAGCACTGACACCCGCTTCGAGGCCATCGCGACGCTGGTGCGCCGAAAGATGCGCGACTACCGGGTGCCGGGCGTGGGGCTCGGCGTGATGGTGAACGGCGTGACGACGCTGCGCGGACTCGGCGTGACCAGCCTCGACGATCCGCAGCCGATCACCAGCGACACCCTCTTCACCATCGCCTCGATCTCGAAGACGATGACAGCCACCGCCGTCATGCGGCTGGTCGAACTGGGCGCGCTCGACCTCAAGGCGCCGATCCGGCGCTACGTGCCCGAGTTCCGCGTCCGCGACGACGAGACCAGCGACCGTGTCACGCTCTGGCACTGCCTCACGCACACGCCGGGGTGGGAAGGGCAGCTCACGACCGAGGATCGCGGGGCCGAGGCGCTGGCGCACTTCGCCTCCACCATCATGCCGACGCTGCCGCAGCTGGCGCCGGCCGGCAGCATCTGGAGCTACAACAACGCCGGCTTCGCGCTGGCCGGGCGCGTCATCGAGGTGGTGACCGGCAAGAACATCCACGACGCGCTGCGCGATCTCGTCTTCGCGCCGTTGGGACTTGGGCACACGGCCACCCGGCTCACCGACGCGATGACGTGGCGTTTCACGCTCGGCCACCGCGACCGCGACGGCCGCAGCGAGGCGATCCGGCCGTTCCAGACCACGTCGAGCACCACGGCCGGCGGCGTGCTGACCTCTCTTGCCGACCTGATGCGGTACGCGCGCTTCCACCTGGGCGAGGGCCGCGGCGCCGACGGCGCGCCGCACATCTCGCGCCCGCTCCTCGAGCTGATGCAGACGCCGCAGCTGCGCAAGAACGCCACCACCGACGAGATGGGCGTTGGCTGGCACGCGCGCACCGTGGGCGGCGTCATGACGCTCGCCCATGGCGGCACGCTCAACGGCCACTGCCTGCTGCTGCAGCTCGTGCCGGCCAGGGCGCTCGCCTTCACAGTGCTGACCAACCACGTCGACGGCTGGCGGCTCGTGCAGGATGTGGAAGCAGCGATTCTCACGCAATACGCCGGCGTGGCGCTGACGCCCGGCCAGGCGATCGGTCACCGCGGGGTGAACGAAGCGATGACGTTCCACGCGCATGCGCTGACCTCGCAGCCACACCTCGACGACTACATCGGCACCTATCTGCGACCGCCCGTCGGCACCGTGCAGGTGCGGCCCGAAGGCGGACGTCTCGTCGTCGCGACCGGGGCCGGGCAGGCCGAGGCGCCAGTGGCCTTCTACGGGCCAGACGTCGCCTACGCGCTTTCCGGCCAGTACCTCGGGATGCCGTACGAGTTCATCCGCGACGAGGTCGGCACCGTGCGCTGGATCCGCGTCAACGGACGCATCGCCCGCCGCAACGGCTGAGCCCGCAGCGGCGCATCCCCGCGCTCGGGTAGAGTGTCCACATGCCCGCGATGCGTGTTGGTGCCCTCGCCCTCGTCACCGTCCTGTCGTGCACCTCCGTGCTCACGGCCCGTCAGACGCTCCTGCCCGCTGCCGTGCGCGCGGCCGCCGACGACATCTCGGGCGAGCAGGTGGCGTGGGACGCCGCCAGGCTCGCCTCCGACGAGTGGCAGGGCCGCAACACGCCCTCCCCCGGCTTCGATGCGGCCGCAAGCTACATCACGGCGCGTCTGAAGCGGGCCGGGCTCGCGCCGGCCGGCGACGCCGGCGGCTACACGCAGAGCTACGACCTGCACGAAACCCGCGTCGACACCGACGGCGCCACCATCGAGGTCAGCGGCACGCGCTTCGCCTTCGGCCGCGACTTCGTGCTGCGGTCGTTCATGGCGCCGCTCGACGGCGCCGTGCCGGTCGTCTACGTGAGTCACGGCTGGGTGGTGCCCGCTCAGGGCATCGACCCCTACAAGGGCCTCGACGTGAAGGGCAAGCTCGTGCTCGCCCACGGGCCGCGCGCCATTCCGAAGGGCGTCGAGATTCAGCAGGTGGGACGCACCGCCATCAACGCCCACACGCCGTTTGTCGCCGCGGCGGAGCGTGGGGCCGTCGGCATCCTCTTCATCACGCAGGCCAGCGAGCTGGTGCGGTGGGACGAGCTCAGCGGCGCCAACACCGTGCGACGCGAGATGGAGCCGGCCGTGCCATCGGCCTACCTGGCAACCCCGATCACCTCCGTGCTGCTGGCCCCGCATGTCACCGAGGCGCTGCTCGACGGCGAGTCGCTCGATGGTCGGGCGGCGATTCGCGCCGGCGACCTTGGCACCTATCCGGCGCCGTTTGCGCTGAAGAAGCCGGTCACGATCCGTCTGGCCGCGGGCGCCCGCACGCGGCTCCGGCCCTACAACGTGGTCGCGAGGCTCGAAGGCAGCGATCCCGCCCTGCGTGCCGAAGCGGTGACCATCGCTGCCCATCTCGACGGCGCGGTCGGCAGCCGCGAGGTGGCCGGCGACCGCGTCTACAACTCCGCCGACGACAACGCCTCGGGCAGCGCGGCGCTGCTGTCGATTGCCGAGCAGATGGCACGCGGTCCGCGGCCGAAGCGCACCGTCATCTTCCTCTGGGACAGCGGCGAAGAGCAGGGCCTGTGGGGCACGCGCTGGTTCGTCCACCGGCCGCCGGTGCCGCTGGCCAACGTCGTGGCGCACGTCAACGTCGACATGATCGGCGCCAGCCGCAGTCCTGGCGGCGCCGACGCGCAGTCACCCGAGGTGACCGAGCGCGGGGAAGTGTTCGTGCTGGGGCCGAAGGTGCTCAGCGCGAGTGCCGCCGCGCTCCTCGACCGCGTGAACGGCGACTACCTGAAGCTGCGCTTCAATCACAGCAACGACCGTGCCGATTCGGAGTATTTCTATCCGCGCACCGATGCCGGGCCGTTCCTCGAGCGCGGAATTCTCACCATCGGCTTCACGACCGGCAACCACGCCCGCTATCACCTGCCGGCCGACGAAGCGCGCCACCTCGACCCGGTGCAGATGCGCGACATCGCGCGGACCATCCTCGCGAGCGTGTGGGCGCTGGCCGATGCCTCCGAGCGTCCACGCATCGATAAGCCGCTGTCGCCGAGCGTGCCGAAGTACAAGTAGCCGGCCGCGACGGCCGCTACGGCCGGCACGTGGGCAGGCGTACGGCGGCGATGCGCGTCGAGTAGTTGGCGGCGCCGGCCTTCAGGTAGTCGCCGACGTACCAGATCGCGCAGTCGTCGGCCGGATCCATCGCCGTCTGCGTGTAGTCTTCCCAACGAAGCGTATTCGTCTGCGCCGCCGCGCCCTCGGCCAGCACGGTCTCGCGGAAGGTGAGTTCGCCTTTCGGATCGTCCACCAGTCGTGCGGCGAGGCGCTGTCCCGGGAACGCCGTGGCGCTGCCGAACGAGTAGCCGATGGCGATGTTCCCCATCCGATCGATGGCCGGACTCGCCATCCACCGATACGCGCGGTCGGGGGCGTAGGTGCCCTGCTGATGGAGTTGCGGATCGCCTGAGGCGTCGAGCCGCAGTTCGTACCATCGCACGCCGCCCGCGCCGGCGGCCGTGTCCACCGAGTGCACGGCCACCAGCGACTGGCGCCCGCCGATGTTGCGGTAGACCAGCCGCGCCATGATCTTGTCGCCCTGCGCGTCGAGACGGCGCTCCACGCCGGGCTGCGGCACGCAGTTCGTGAGCTGGCCACCGCACAGGTAGCGATAGGGCGTCACGTCGATCTTCCGTGGGCCAGTCAGCGCGGTGTTGGCCGGCCGCGTCCAGTCCACGTGCATCTTCCACACGTAGAGCCCGTCGTCGCCGAGGTCGTGGTGAAGCTGCGTGCCGCCGGCAGCCAGCACCAGGTTCGGCGCCCCGGCGGGCGGCAGCGTGGTGCCGTCGAGGTCAGCCGTGTTCAGGAAGTTGACGCCGTCGATGACCACGCACTGCTCGGTGGCGGGCTGACCGGCGAGCATCTTCGCGCGGTCGACCACGCAGACGTGCTTCTGGATGACCTCGTCGCCGGTGCTGGTGGGCACGTAGTAGCCATCCGGCCACACCGCCGGGCGCGGGTAGTCGGGAAAGAGCGTCCGCTCGAAGACGTAGCGATGGTACGAGCCGGTGGGATCGGGCGTCGTGCTGACCGCGTAGCAGATCGCGTAAGGCGCGTCAGGCGGCACCGGTGTGGACGCGGCGGGCGCCGGGGGCGGCGGGCCTGGAGGCGTCGCCGGTCCCGGGTCCGAAGCTTGTCCCGGCCGGGCGGCCACGCCCGGCGGTGCAACGGACCCCGGCGCCGTCTGCACGACCGCGCGGCGGAAGATCGGCATCACCACCAGCCAGCGGTTCGCGAGCTGATCGTAGCGCACGACGCCGTCGCCGTTGGCGTGGCTGCCGCACACCTCGCCGAAGCCGGTGAAGAACGTGTGCGTGCCGACCGGACCGTAGACTGGCCGGCCGTCCTTCGTGAAGATCGCGACCTGCGAGTTCACCGTCTGCATCACGTGATCGAGCCCCACCGCCAGGCTGTTGTCTGAGGGATTGCGTGGCGGCGTGTCGCCGGCATGCAGATCGGCCCCGAGTCCGTCGAAGCTCGCCACCACCGGCAACGCGGCGCGACTGCCGGGCCAGGTCTGCTCGCTGACCGCGCTGGCCGCAAGCGCCGGCGGCG
>JANNIB010000435.1:0-5002 GCA_031404695.1 Acidobacteriota bacterium | reverse complement strand
CGGTAGCGGCAAGCTCGCGACCGAGCTGGACCGGCTGGATCTGATCGACGAGTACAAGTTCCTCGTCCACCCCAGGATCGCCGGCCACGGCCCGACCCTGTACCAGAGCGGGCTGCCCAGCACGCGACGGCTCGAGCTGGTGTCGGCGAAGCCGCTCCGCAGCGGCGCGGTCGCCGTGCACTACCGGCGCGCGCGCTGACTCACCACGCTTGCCGGCTTCAACTTCGCAACTGGACCGCGATGGCGGTCTGAAACGGCCGTGTTTGAGCCACTCGCTCAGTTCATTCGAATCTCACGGCCCGCTCACGGTTCGGTGAGGACTTTCCGGCAGGGCCTCCGTCACAGTGGGCACATGAAACCCACTATCGGGAATCCCGGGAAGGCATTTGCCCGGCTCGCCCTCGCCCTCGCCTTCGGGGCGATGGGCCTCTATGTCGCCGGCGCGGACGATGCGCCAGGCGCCGCGGTCATCGGCCTGCTGCTGATGCTCGTCGCGGTCGTGCTCGGCGTGAAAGCCGCGCGGAGCCGGCTGCCGGCGTGGGCCGCCCGCACCGCGCTGGCCGTCGGCGCCCTGATTGCGGCGTTCGCCGCATTTCTGACCCATGCGACGGCGGTGGCAGCGCCTCTCTTCGCGCAGCCGCAGGACGTGCCGTCGGTCGTCGAGCCAGCGCCCGCTCCGCAGTGGTCGGCGGGCGCCGAGCGCGCGCGGCAGCTGGTCCGCGCCGCGGTCTCCGAGGAAAACCTGCCTGGACTCTCGGTCGCCGTCGGCGCCGGCGGCGAGGTCGTCTGGGCCGAAGGGTTCGGCTGGAGGGACGTCGAGACGCGCACGCCCGTCACCCCGAACACGCGATTCAACATCGGCACGGCGGCCTCCGTGGTCACGGCGGCCACCGTCGCGCCGCTCGTGCTGCCCAACACCGGTGCTGACTCGGCCGCGGAATGGAGCCCGGAGCATATCGGCGAGCCGGAAGAAGACTTCCCGCTTTTCAGGATCATCCGCGACGTCATCCTCAGGCCGGTCGGCATCGGCCGCGCGCAGCCATTGCCGGCCGAGCGCGCGACGTTCTTCGTCCCAAGATCTCAGGACAATCCACGGCATGGAAGGCGGCTGATGTACCTGCGTGACCTGGCGTGCTGCGCCGGCGCGATGGCGTTCTACTCCACGCCTTCGGATCTGGTGCGTGTCGGCTTGGCCACGGGAGGCAGCGTCAACGGAGAGCTGGCGGGCGGGATGGTGACGTCGTTGATGACGCTGCGCGACAGCGGCGTCGTCGTCGTGGTGATGTCGAACATCGCGCATACCAACACCTCCGCGCTCGCGCTGAGGGTCGGGAACGCGTTCGCGAAACTGGCGCGATGAGGCGCGTCTCGAGGAGACGCCTCCTTCTGGTCACGGTGCTCTGGGCGCTGCCGTTGTTTGGCGGGAACGGTCGCGACACCGCACGCTGGCGCGCAGGCGCGACCCGGGAACCCACCCAACGTGGTGCTCATCGTCGCCGACGGCTGGCCGCTTCGGCCAGCCTGGCCGTGTTTCACGCGAAGCGTGAGCGAAGGCTGGCTGGGACGCAGGGATTCGCTACCGCTCGCGGCAGCGAAGCTGCCCGGCGTGACTGGGATTCGAACCCCGATAACCACGTCCAGAGAGGGTCAGGACGGGTCGGGCGGTCTCGGAAGATCTAGTGTTTTCAATGGTTTACCGGAACGACCTTCCGGTGGACCAAGTTTCAAGTGGGTGGTTTCGGGGACAAAGTTTCAAGATTCTTTCAAGATCGGAACGCTACAATTCCCAGAGGGCCATGCAGATCACCATCGACGTGCCGGCGCCGCTCGACGGTCAGTCCACCACGGACCTCGTCGCACGCGCCCGCCTGCTGCTCGTGGTGGACGAAGTGCGTGCCGGGCGGCTGACTCGCGCCTCGGGTGCCGCCGCGCTTGGCATGAGCCTCGACGACTTCCTCATCGAAGCCGGAGCGCATGGGCTCCTGGCGATCGACTACGACGTCGAAGACTTTAGGCGAGAGCTTGCCACGATCGTCCCAGACCGCCGCTGACCTGGCGCGCCGTCTGCCGTGATCGTCGTCGCTGACACATCGCCGCTCATCTATCTGTCGCGCGCCGGCGTGCTCGACCTGCTGCCGGCGCTCTATGGCGAGGTCGTGGTTCCGCGAGCCGTGTGGACCGAAGCCGTCGACCGGCGCCCCTCAGCACCAGGCCTCGACGCGCTGAAGAAGGCGTCGTGGATTCGCGTCGTCGACGGCGAATTGCCCACGGTCGACCTCGGGCTGGACGTCGGCGAGACGGCGGCCATTCTCCTGGCCGAAGGGCTGCATGCGGACCTCCTCCTCATCGACGAACGCCAGGGCCGTCGGGTGGCTGAAGGCCGCGGCCTCGTTGTTCGCGGCACGCTCGGCGTCCTCGTTCAGGCGCGTCGCGCCGACGCCCTGCCGGCCCTGCGGCCGGTCGTTGACGCGATGATGGCCGACGGATTCAGGATTGCCCCCGCGTTACTGCGAGAAGCCCTTGCGGCTGTGAACGAGAACACCTAGCCGCTCGCGCACGTCGGACCGCGTCAGTTGACCTCCCACTTGGCGCGCAGCAGCTCGGGCGCCTTCACTGCCGGAAACACGGTGTGTGCCCCTGACCGTCCGGCGTAGCAGGGGGTCTCGGCCAGCTTGTGCTGGCGAGCTTGCCCGTTGCCACGCCGCCGCCGGCGCGGTCAGACACGGCTCTGGGCGACTGGTATGTGAACCGCCCGGTGATACAGGAGATCCAGGACATCCCAGTCCAGGCCCTTCCACGCGCGCGACTCGTGTCTGTTGCTGAACGCGGTGAGCGCGAGAATCGCCAGGGCCGCCTCCGCGAGTTTGTCGTGATCGAGGTCGTCTGGAAGTGGCATGTCGCCTCCGAAGACCAATCTTGCGCCAGTGGGGCCACGTCCGAGCGCGCCGGACGACGGTCAGTGTTGTAGTTCAGGTTTGACCTCAGACGGCCAGCGACAAGGCGGTCCCGCCCGCGCTCACTCCCCCACGGGGCATGGACTACTTCGTCGCGACGGCACCCACCAGCGCGCCGACACCCGCTCCGACTCCTCCCAAGACCAGCCCATTGAATTCCGCAACGAAGTCGTCGAAGACACCATCGTCGCCTGGGAGGTACCCGATGATGAAGCCGGCACCGAAGCCCGCCAGCGTGCCGAACAGTACTGGATGTCGACCGATCCAGCTGCGCTTCTGCGGTCCCGGCTGTTGAAGCCGCAGCAACGAGGAATCAGAAAAGGCCCCCGATAGGTTCATGCTAGCGACTTCTCGACTGACGGCTCGTGTGAGCCAGCGATCTGTTGGGGCGTCCGGCAAGCGACCGCGGCGGGCCTCAACCCCGTCGGACGACGACCGAACCGCGGCGAGAATACGCCGCGGGGTGCGGAGTTCGTAGGGAGCGCCCGACTCGAGCCGAACGGGCGGTACCCAGTTACGTGCCTTGACTTCCGCACCTTCCTCGTGCGCCATCACCACCTGTGGCGCATGCTCAACCGCTGGACCCTCCGGGTGCTGGTGCCGAGGCCCCTGGCTACGTCCACACAGGCCTATCGGCACGCGTTCCACGAGCAGTTGCGCCAGCCGTTGGGCCTGTCGGACGGGAAGGATCTGGAGTGGCTGTTCGAGCAGCGGAAGCGGGCGGAACAGGAGCCGGGGTTCATGCTCGACGGCCGTGCTCGTGACGCGGCGGAGCGGTATCGGGGTCCCCGGTTCGAGGCGCTCGAGAAAGCCTGGCGCACGCACGTGGCCTATGCGGTGGCCACCGTCTACTGCAACGGCCTGGACGATCAGTTCGTGCGCGGGCAGGCTGCCGTGGAGTTCGTGCCGATGACGCGGCAGTATCTGCATCTGGCGCATCTGGTGGGGACGGCGTAGCGGCACGATCGCGCGCCCAGGTGGAGACAGGCACAGAGTGGGGTGTGAGCGACCCCGGCAACTGCCCGGCCATGCGGCCCCGCCGCGTGGCCGCTTGGGGGTCGCTCACACCCCACGTGGTGACGTCCATTGAGGGCGCGCGATGAGACCGTGACGACGTCTGCCGAGCGGGCCATCACGGGTACTAGTCTGTGCGCTCAGCCACGTCGTCGTCCAAGGCGCTGCGCTGCGCTCCGCCCTCGCGTTCCGCGAGGCGCGCGGGAGGTCATCCGCGCGCGGCCTTGACGACGCCGGCGGCCGAGCGCCGATCTGGCAGTTGCGTGATGGCCTGGGGGAGGCCAGCTCGCAGGCCACTTGATTGCCTATACCCGAAGTGGAATATTGGCCTGGTGCGTCGGATCCTGGCGTCCAACGAGAAGCCCCTGCACTGGGTAGGATCGTCGAAGCGCGACTTCCTGGATTTCCCGGGAGCCGGTCAGGGACGAAATGGGGAACGCTCTTGGCGTCGCCCAGTTCGGTGGCATGGCCCCACTGCGAAGCCTTGGAAGGGGCTTGGACCCGGCGTCCTGGAGATCGTCGAGTCGCACGACGGCAACGCCTACCGGGCGGTCTACGCGGTGCGGTTCGCGGACGCCGTGTACGTCCTTCACGCGTTCCAGAAGAAATCACCATCGGGCATCCGGACGGCAAAGCACGACGTCGACCTGGTGGCGCAACGGCTGAGAGCGGCACAACGCGACTACGAGGAACACCATGGCAAAGCGACCCGCTGACTCCGTCGCCATCACTCGCGGCAGCACGAACGTGTTCGAGGACCTCGGCTACCCTGATGCCGCGGAGCGCCAGGCGAAGCTGAGGCTTGCCTATGCGCTCAATCAGGTGCTCGCGCAGCAGGGGTTGACGCAGACGGCGGCCGCGCGGCTGCTGGGCCTCACGCAGCCGAAAGTGTCTGCACTGCGACACTACAAGCTGGCCGGCTTCTCGGTGGAGCGGTTGATGACGTTGCTGACGGTGCTGGATCGCGACGTGGACATCGTGATTCGAAAGAAGCCGCGCTCGCGCAGCACTGCGCGCATCAGCGTCGTGGCGGC
>JANNIB010000434.1:0-8509 GCA_031404695.1 Acidobacteriota bacterium | reverse complement strand
TGTTGCTCATCGGACTCCCCGTGATATCGCGGTCCCGAACCGCGCACCTCCCGGTCCCGGCTCGTCGAGACGTCCGGTCCGGCCGCAGGGTGACGTCACGCAAACGGGTTCCGGGACGCGGCGACGTCGTGGTTGCAACGAAGTGTACGGCCGTCGCTCGAAAGAGGTTCTCGCGGGGCCAGTACCAGACGGTGGAGTTCGGCATCAACAAGCGGCAGACCGGTCGCTGGTAGAAAGCCCCCTCGATGTCGAAGCGCAGGAACAAGGACCACACCACCACCTACTTCGGCCAGAACCTGCGCTCGGTGGTGACGCCCTCGACCCAGAACGACTTCATCAATACCGATGACGGCCAGTTCGTGTTCAGCATGTGGACGGCCAAGATCAACGGCAGCTACGAGTTTCCCTGGCAGATCCGGGTCACCCCGGCGCTGCGCTTCCAGTCGGGGCAGCCCTACGGCCGCACCGTCCTCGCGTCGGCCGCCTACGGCGTCGGCGGCACCGGCGGCATCAACTACGGCACCCAGCGCATCCTGATGGAGAAGATCGGCACCCGGAAGCAGGACGACATCGCCATCCTCGACGTGCGGGCCGAGAAGTATTTCAACCTTCCCAACAGCCGGCGCGTGGGCGTGTTCTTCGACGTCTACAACCTGACCAACAGCGACGCCCAGCAGAACATCACTTGGAACTCCGGTGGTGCGTTCGAGCTGCCCAGCTCGATCGTCCCGCCGACGATCGCCCGCTTCGGCATGAAGCTCGACTGGTAACACGCGCACACCGCGATTCTGCGAGGGCCGGGGGGCAGCGTCTCCCGGCCCTTCGTTTGTACGGCGTGCGCACTGGGGGCTGGGGGCTGGGGCACGCGACGGTCGCGCGTCGAAGTGACACGTCGAATTGCAGGGCATGTGCATCGCCGCGACTGCGGCGATGCGAACCTCGACTCCGGGCCGCCCAAGCCCCCAGCCCCTAGCCCCCAGTACAATGTTCCCGATGACCGACGAGGAACGGGCCGAGATCGGGCGCATCATCGGCGCCCACGAACAGACGCTGGCCATCTGCCGCGCCTGTGCGGAGACGACGCGCGATCTGGCGTGGGAAGTGAAGCGCGGTGCGACGCCGCCGCCCGAGGCCCTGGCGCAGACCATCGCCGAGGCCGAGCGCGTGCTGACTGATCTGGCCCAGGTAGAGATCGCGATCGCGCGGATGAAAGCGGCGCTGTGGTAGGGATCAGCCGAGATCGGGCAGGCACGGCGCGCCTTCCGGCGCCGCCACTTCACGCGCATTCAGCGTGAAGGCGACCAGCGTGTAGTAGCCGACCAGCCCGATGAGATCCACCACCATGACCTCGCCGAACGCCTCGAGCGCGTCGTCGTAGCGCTGGTCCGACACCCGTCCCGTCGTCACCAGCTCGCGGGCGAAGGCGTGGACGACCGCGTCGAGACCAAAGAGCGCCGGCACCGCCACGTCGCGGCCAACCGCCTCGATGATCTCGGGCTCGAGGCCGGCTCGCATGGCCTCGCCCACGTGCACCGCCCACTCGTAGGCGCAGCTCCAGCGGCGCGCCACCACGAGAATCGCCAGCTCCGACCAGCGGGGCGGCAGCGCCGTCTCGTAGCGCACGAGTTCGCCCAGGGATGCGGCCCGGCGGGCCAGTTCCGGACTTGGCAGCCACGCCACGACGTTGGCCGGCACCGTGCCTCGACGTCCGCGCTGCACCTCGGCCACCACGGCGCGCTGGGCGCCGGTGAGCGCGGCGGTGTCGAGGGGGGCGAAGCGTGGCTTCACGGCGGCGGACCGGCGGCGGTTCAGGTGCGCATGTAGTCGGGCCGCCACTGGCGGACGGCCAGCTTGATGGCAGCCGGCGTCATCTGCTCGCGCACCGCGCGTTGCAGCAGGTCGCCCAGCTCGTCGTCGGAGGCAAAGCGCAGCGCCACCACCTGTTTGTACGACAGCTGCGTCAGCAGTTCGTCCTGACCGGCCGCCAGCACCCGCGCGCAGCGCACCTGCATCTCGAGCTGGATGATGCGGTCCTGGAGCTTCACCACATACCAGCGGCTGATGGCGATGAGCGGCAGCACCGTCAGCGCCAGCACCAGGACGCCGGCCTCGTGCAGGTTCCAGCCGAGCCACATCGAGCCGCCGATGAGGACGACTGCTGCCAGCCACAAGACCGTCGCGATGTAGGTCGGCACCGGGTGGTGCGCGTGATTGGCGGCCGATTGGCTCGTCACTTCAGCTTCCCTTCGAGTTCGTCGTAGATCCTGCGGATGGCGATGATGCCCTGCTGGTCGGCCAGCATCCACGACGCGTAGTCGCCCCAGTTGGCCTGTCTGGCGGCGTCTTCGGGCGACAGGTTCAGGCGGTGCAGGCGCTTCACCTCGTCGATGACGTACTGCACGGCCTTCTGGAACGCCACCAGCTCCTCGCGCGACGCCTGCGGCGCCTCGATGAAGCCGTGCCCGGGCACGTAGCGGTCGACGTCCATCGCGAGCGCGCGGTCGATGGTCTTCACCCACTCGTTCGGGTAGGCCGAGCGCATGGCCGGGAACACCCTGTTCAGGAACGCTTCGCTCATGAACAGGAGCCGCTGCTTGGGCAGCCAGGCGTGGAGGTCGCCGCCGGTATGCGCGCGCCCGAGGAACACTACCTGCACCTCGATGCCGCCCACGTCGATGGTCTGCCGCTCATCGGTCATGGCCACCGCCGGCACGATGACCGGCGGTCGCGGCGGGGGCGGCGTGGCGCCTTTGGTCAGCGCCTCGGCCGCCGCTTTCAGGTTCTGCCCCATCACCGTCGCCGCATCGCGTTCGAGCTGCGCCCGCGACGTCGGATGCACGATGTAGGTCACGTCCTTCGGCAACACGCTGTTGCCGGCCGTGTGATCGCCGTGTTCCGATCCCACGACGTACCAGCGCACCGGCGTCGGGGTGATGGCCTTGATCCGGTCGAGCAGGGTCTGGGTCGCCCTGACGCTGCCCTGCCCGTCGACGACCAGCACGCCCTCGGTGCCGACCACGATGAGGCTCACCGTGGTGAAGCCAGGGTCGCGTATTTCCTCGTAGCCGTAGACGTTCTCGGCCAGCGGCACGAGCCGGGGAAAGGCCGTCCGCGCAACTCCCCGTTTGTCTGGGAAAGCCGTGCGCGGCTGCGCCGCGGCGGACGCGGCCAGCAGCCCGACCAGTGCCGCTGCCGCGGCGACACGAACGTGAGAGAGCATGGCGGGCATCTTACCGCCCATCGAGCAAGTCGCCAATGCCTCCCAGAATCGAACCCTCTTCACTGCGGCGGCCGGTCTGCGGCGCAGCCTTGTAGATGCGATCAGCGAGGCGGCTGAGCGGCAGCGACTGCAGCCACACCTTGCCGGGCCCGCGCAGGGTCGCGAAGAACAGGCCTTCGCCGCCGAAGAGCGCGGTCTTCACCTTGCCCACCAGCTGGATGTCGTAGGTGACGCTCGGTTGCAGCGCGACCAGGCAGCCCGTGTCCACACGCAGCGTCTCGCCCGCCGCCAGGTCGAGGGCATGCACCGTGCCGCCAGCGTGGACGAAGCACAGGCCATCCCCTTCGAGCTTCTGCATGATGAAGCCCTCGCCGCCGAAGAGGCCGGCGCCGATCTTGCGCTGGAAGGCGATGCCCACCGACACGCCGCGCGCGGCGCACAGGAACGAGTCCTTCTGACACACGAGATGACCGCCGATGGCGCCTAGGTCCATCGGCAGGATCTTGCCGGCATAGGGCGCCGCGAACGCCACGCGGTTCTTCGCGGTGCCGTGGTTGGTGAACACGGTCATGAACAGGCTCTCACCGGTGAGGATGCGCTTGCCGGCGCCGAGCAGCGCGTCGAGCACGCCGGCGCTCTGCGCCTTGCTGCCATCGCCGAAGATGGTCTCGAGCTGGATGCCGTCGGTCATGTACATCATCGACCCGGCTTCGGCGACGGCCGCTTCCCCGGGATCGAGTTCGACTTCGACGAACTGCATCTCGGTGCCGTGAATCGTGAAGTCGATGTCGTGGGCGCGGCGGCCGGGCGCCGAAGGGGGCGGCGGCACGGCGCCGGGCGCGGTGCCGCCATCGACGAACGCGGTGAAGGCCGGGACGTCCTTCACGGCCTGCCAGTTCGCCATGCCCGACGTGAACACGAGCGTGTTCCGGTCGATGCTGCCGTTGCGGAGGTTGGCGAGGATCTCGTCCTGGCTGACCGGTCCCACCTGATGGCCGCCGATGGCCATGTACCACTGCTGCACGCCCTGCATCACGTCTCGTCTCCTGGCGCGGGCTGAACCGGCGGCGCGCGCCGCGCCACGCAGCTCGCCTCGGAGTGTCTGGTGAACGGCGTTGCCCGGCTCAGGCCGGCGCCTGACCGGCGGCGTCGATGGCGGTAGAGGTCTCGCGTTCGAGCGCCGCGGCGGCCGCGGCATCGAGACCGAGCGCGTGGGCGAGCTGCGCGAGATAGATGCGTTCGGCGCCCGACACGTCTTCGTCGGCGCGGACGATGGTGAAGGCCAGCACGAAGAGGTCGCGCCGCTCGGCGTCGCTGCTCACGCCGGCGACGATCTCGGCAAGGGGTCGCCGTGCCCGGAGCTCGTCATCGGCCGGCACCTCGACGCCGGCGCGCTGCGCCTCGGCGGCGATCGCCAGACGCTCGGCGTCACTGAGCGTGCCGTCGGCATTGGCGGCCGACGCCGCCAGACGCACGAGGCGAGCCACGGCGGTAGGCACGACCAGCGGCGGCGTGGCCGGGCCGGCAGACGGCGTCCAGGTGCCGGATGCCCCTGAGGGCATCGGACCGCCGGCGGTGGCTGGCTGTTGCGCCCGCAGGTGGTCGTAGAGGCCCCAGGCGACCCCGACCGCCGCCATCACCGTGCTGGCCGTGAGGAAGCCGCCCTGGCCGCCCAGGAACGTCCGCGCGCGGCGTGCACGTTTGCGCCCGGCCTTGCCCAGCGCGCCACGCACGAACATCTCGAGAAGTTGGTCGCCGTTCAGGTGCGTTGCTCCTTCCTGCTCACAGAATACTGTGGACGGCCCCGAAAGGTTCCGGGGGACTGCTATGCTGACTGCCACACGCGGCTGCGCGAGGCCGACCACGCCGCCGACGTCCGCCTGCCCGATCCGCCGCGGCGCCAGTCGTACTAGCTCACACCTGAGTGGAGGTCTTCGCCACGACCACCTTCGCGGGCTCCGGCGTCCAGTCTTCACCAGGGTTGATGAAGCGGTTGGTCTCGAGCTTGTACTGCTTGTCGTAGAGCTGCCGGTAGCGGCCGTTCTTCACGAGCAGCTCGTCGTGGGCGCCGCGCTCGACGATCTCGCCGCCTTCGAGCACCAGAATCTGGTCGGCGCTGCGGATGGTCGAGAGCCGGTGCGCGATGACGAAGGTGGTGCGGCCGTGGCGCAGGCGCCTGAGCGCGTCCTGGATCATCTCCTCGCTCTCGCTGTCGAGCGACGAGGTCGCCTCGTCGAGAATGAGGATGCGCGGCTCGGCCAGCAGCGCCCGGGCAATCGAGACGCGCTGGCGCTGGCCGCCCGACAGCTTGATGCCGCGTTCGCCCACCACCGTGTCGTAGCCCTGCGCGAAGCGCAGGATGAACTCTTCGCAGTGGGCCAGCCGGCAGGCCTCTTCCACTTCGGCCCGCGTCGCCTGCGGCCGCGCGTAGGCGATGTTCTCGGCGATGGTGCCGTCGAACAGGAAGTTCTCCTGCAGCACCGACGCCACCTGCTCGCGATAGTCGCGCAGCTTCACGGTCGTGAGGTCGCGGCCATCGACCAGCACCCGGCCCGACAGCGGCCGGTTGAAGGCCATCACCAGGCTGATGAGGGTGCTCTTGCCCGAGCCGCTCGAGCCGACCAGCGCGGTGGTCGAGCCGGCCGGGGCCACGAACGTCACGTCCTTGAGCACCGGACGGCCGGGGTCGTACTCGAAGGTGACGCCGTCGAACTCGACGTGGCCGGTGATGACGTCCATCGGCGCATTGTCGGCGTCGAGGTCGTCTTCGGTCTTCATGTCGAGGATCTCGCGGATGCGGTCGAGGCCGGCAAAGGCCTCGGTGATCTGGGTGCCGATCGAGGCAATCGAGACCAGCGGCGCGGCGACCAGGCCGATGAAGAAGATGTTCATCACGAAGTCGCCGAGCGTCATCCGTCCGGCCAGGATGTCGTTGCCGCCGAGCCACACCAGGTGCACGCCGACGACGCCGATGATGACGGTGCTGCCGGCGGTGGTCGCCGAGACGCCGGTCATCGACTGCGCGATGTTGCGGAACAGCCGGTGCGCGCCGTGGGTGAAGACGATCTCTTCGCGCTTCTCGGCGGTATAGCTCTTGACGACGCGGATGCCGCCGAGCGCTTCGGTGAGGCGTCCGGTGACTTCCGCGTTGATCTTGCCGCGCTCGCGGAAGAGCGGCCGCAGCGTCTTGAAGGCGTACGCCATGCCGCCGCCGAAGAGGCCCAGCACGACGACCGTCACGATGGTGAGGCGCCAGTTGAGATAGAGCAGCACGCCGAGGCCGATGACGGCCGTGAACAGCCCGCCAACCAGCTGCACCAGGCCGGTGCCGACGAGATTGCGCAGGCCTTCGGCGTCGTTCATGATACGCGCCACCAGCACGCCGGTCTGCGTCGAGTCGAAGTAGCGCACCGGCAGGCGCATGATCTGGGCCTGAACGCGGCGGCGCATGTCGGTGATGGCGCGCTGGGCGGCGACGCCCAGCAGCTGTGACAGCCCGAACGAGGCCACCGCCTGCACGATGGTGGCCGCGCCGGCCGCCAGCGCGATCGGCATCAGCAGGTCGTGCTGGCCCTTGCCGATGACGTCGTCGATCACGTACTTGGCCGACGACGGCAGCACCAGGCCGGCAAAGCGGCTGATGAGCATCAGGATGAGCCCGGTGACGAGGCGGCCGCGGTGCTGATGGATGAGCAGCCGGGCTTCCCGCCAGGCGGCGCCCGGCGCGATCTTCTTCTTGTCTGGGGCGGGCCCGGCCGAGGGGGGCGGCGCGCCGACGCGCTCGGCTCGTCGCGCGCTGGGGGTGGACGGACGCATCAGGGCCATCGTCCAAGTATGGCCCAAGTGCCGCCACCACTTCCCTGGCCGTACGGCCGGGGATGCGCTAGTTCAGGGCGTGCGGCATGGCAAGGGTGAAGGGCGCGATGAGGGCATCGAAGCTGTCGCCAGCCGGCGTCGTCATCGTGTAGCTGCCCTGCATCGTGCCGACCGCCGTGGTCAGCGGACAGTAGCTCGTATATTCGAACGCCGCGCCGGGCGCCAGCACCGGGGTCTCGCCGATCACACCGGGCCCGCGCACTTCCTGCACGTCGCCGTTGGCGTCGGTGATGATCCAGTGGCGGCTCTGGAGCTGGGCGGCTTCACTGCCCTCGTTCGAGATCCGCACGTGGTAGGCGAAGAAGAAGTGCTGTTCGCGCGGCGCGCTGCGTTCGGGCACGAACACACTGCGGACCTGCACGCGGATGCCTCGGGTAACGGTGTCGCTCACGGGTGACTCGTATCGTACTACGGGAACGGCAGCGGCCTAGTCGAGGTGGCCGCGCTCGGCGTCACCCATCGGCACTTTGCCGCAGGGAAAGTATTCCCGCCAACGACGCGTGACGAGTTCCGCGGTTTCGGGATCGCAGGACACTTCGGCCGGATACCACGGCTTCATGCGCGCGTCGATCGCCACTGGCGGGGTGAAGACGACGTGGTTGCGTTCGAGGGTGACGCGCGCCGCATGGACGTCGGCCGCCGGCTCGAAGCGCGTGAAGGTCGTCCACAGGAAGTTGACGGTGCTTCTGGTGGCGCGCTCGGGTTCGTCGGAGATGACGATGAGCGGCCAGCCGGCGAAGGCCGGGTGCGCCGCCAGCCGCGCCGCCGCGTCGCGATCCTCCGCAAAGGACCGCGCCCCGACCACGAGACATCCAGCGCAGAAGACCCGCACATCGGTCACGTCGGACGGCGGGGGCACCGTGGGCCGGAACTCGCGCGGCAGCTCGCGGACCTGATCGCCGAGCCCCATCCAGACGCCCTTGGAGCCTTTGTTCACCGCCGGCCCGGCGTAGTCGAGCGTGTCCATCGACAGGTGGCCGAAGACATACAGGTCGGTGCGCGGATCGGTGCGCGCCAGCACGTGTTCGAGGGTGGCGCGGAAGTCTTTCAGGTCCACGTGCTGGTCGGTAACGAGCAGGAACTTCTGCAGCGACAGCTGCCCTTCGCCGAGGATCCGAAAGGCACTCGCCATCGCTTCGCGCGGATAGCGCTGCTTGACCACCGCCGCGGCCAGCGAGTGGTAACCGGTCTCGCCGTACGACCACAGCTGCTCGACCGCCGGCATCACCAGCGGGAAGAGCGGCGACAGCAGCTCCTGCAGCAGGTCGCCGATGAAGAAGTCTTCCTGGCGCGGCTTTCCCACCACCGTCGCTGGGTAGATCGCATCCTTCCGGTGCGCCAGCGTATGGACGCGGAACACCGGGTAGTCGTGGCGCAGCGAGTAGTAGCCGTAGTGATCGCCGAACGGGCCTT
>JANNIB010000433.1:0-5481 GCA_031404695.1 Acidobacteriota bacterium | reverse complement strand
GCACGAGCCGCAGCACGCCGTGCGTGCTGGGGTGCTGGGGCCCCATGTTGACGGTCATCGTTTCGGTGCGTACTTCAGCCATCCTCAGCCTTCCACTTCCCGATCGACGAAGGCGCAGAACAGGTGCAGCACCGTCATGTGCGCTTCCTGCACCCGCGCCGTCACCGCGTCCGGGACGTTCACGTGCACCTCGGCGAGGCGGCCCGCCGCGCCGCCGTCATTTCCCGTGAGCGCGATCGTCCGCAGCCCCCGGGCCTTTGCCGCTTCCAGCCCGCGCACGACGTTGGGCGAGTTGCCGCTCGTCGTGATGCCCACCGCCAGATCGCCGGCCCGTCCGAGCGCCTCGACCTGCCGCGCGAAGACCGTCTCGAACCCGTCGTCGTTTGCGACCGCCGTCACGATGCTCGGGTCGGTCGTGAGCGCCACCGCCGGGAACCCCCGCCGCCGCCGCTCGAACCGCCCCACCAGTTCCGCCACGAAATGCTGGGCATCGGCGGCGCTGCCGCCATTGCCGAACGCCAGTACCTGCCCGCCCGCTCGCAACACCCGTACGAGCGTGTCACCGGCCCCCGCGATGGCCTCGACCGCCGGGCCGTCCGCCAGCGCCGCATGCAGGCGCGCGGTCGTCTGCAGCGTCTCGACCACGAGCGTGCGCCGCGCCGTCTCGCCTGCGGTCATGCCCTACTTCGGGCGCGTCCGCGTGTAGCGATCGCGCTCCATGTTCGCCCTGAACTCCTCGGCGGTAATCTGCAGGGGCATGTACGTCTGGGCGTCCTTGCGCACCTGCACCGGGTAGTCCTTCCGGAGCGGATGCCCGACCCAGTCTTCGGTCATCATCAAGCGCCGCAGATCGCTGTGGCCCTCGAAGACGACGCCGAACAGGTCGTAGACCTCGCGCTCGCACCAGCCGGCGCCTTCCCACACGGAAGTGACCGAGGCGATCGGCTCGTCGAGCCCGAGCTGCACCTTGAGACGCAGCCGCGCGCGGCGATGCGGCGACACAAGGTGGTAGACGATGTCGAAGCGCGGCGTGCGCTTCGGATGGTGATCGGCCGCCGTCACGTTCGAGAAGGCGACGTATTCGAGACCGGGCGTGTCGCGCAGCGCGACACACACCGGCAGGATGTGCGCCGCCGACACCCATAGCGCCGGGGTGACGTTGGTATCGGCCGACGGCGACGGCGACAGCTGGGCGTCGGGAACGAGCGTCGAGAGGCGTTCGATGAGGGCGGCGGCGTCCATCGGGTTACGACGCCCTCAGCCGCGTGGCGTCGATCTTCTTCTGCAGCTGCACGATGCCGTAGAGCACTGACTCGGGCCGCGGCGGACAGCCCGGGATGTAGACGTCGATGGGCACGACCTGATCCGACCCCTGCACGATCGAGTAGTTGTCGAAGACGCCGCCGCACGACGCGCAGGCGCCCATCGAGATCACCCACTTGGGTTCGGGCATCTGGTCGTAGATGCGGCGCAGCGCCGGCGCCATCTTGCGCGACAGCCGCCCGGCGATGATCATCAGGTCCGACTGCCGCGGCGACCCGCGGAAGACCTCGGCGCCGAAACGCGAGATGTCGTAGCGGCTCGACGCCATCGCCATCATCTCGATGGCGCAGCACGCCAGGCCGAACGTCACCGGCCAGATGGCCGAGCGCCGGCTCCAGGTCACGACCTTTTCGAGCGTGGTCGTGAGTACCGGAATCTCGGGAAGATCAGTTTCCAGTCCCATAGTTGTATCTTTTGACCACGGCCGGCCCCGGCTTGGGCGGACGCACGTAGTCGGGGTCGGATTCAGGACCCCAGTCGAGGACGCCCTTGCGCCACACGTAGATGAAGGCCACGGCGAGGATCGCGAAGAACACGGCGATCTGGATGAAGCCCGGCCAGCCGAGATCGCGCAGCGCCATCGCCCACGGACCGAGGAACGCCACCTCGATGTCGAACAGCAGGAAGATCATCGCGATGAGGTAGAACTTGACCGACTGGCGTTCGCGCGCGTCGCCCACCGGCGGCATGCCGCATTCGTACGCCGCTTCTTTTTCGGGTGTAGGATGCCGCGGGCCCGCGAAGTAGGACAGGGCCACGTTGGCGGCGCCGAAGCCCACCCCAAGCGCGATCATGATGGCGAGACCGCCCCAGCCTTCCATAATTCTCTCGTTCCTGAGACGCCAGCGCGTCAGTGCCCCGCTTGTGAAGGATTTCGCAAGAGCCGCGTAGATGGTAGTCAACCACGACGGGCACAGTCAAACGCCCTATCCACGATTACTGGTGGCCTCGCACTCATGACCCTCCCACCCCTCGGTGCCGCGTCCGTCGCCGCACACCGTGCCGCCGACGGCGCGCCGCCCACCGGCCCGCGCGTCGCGTGGTTCAGTCCGATGCCGCCGTCGTCGTCGGGCATCGCGGCCTATTCGGCCGAGCTGCTGCCGCATCTGGCGGCCCACGGCCTGCGGGTCGACGTGTTCGCGGAGGCACCAGCCGACGGCGCGACCGCCGTCATTGCCGCCCGCGAGTTCGCCTGGATGCACCGTCGCCAGCCCTACGACCTGACGGTGTATCACCTCGGCAACGCCCGCTGCCACGACTACATGTGGGGTTATCTCTTCCGCTATCCGGGACTGGTCGTGCTGCACGACGCCCAGGTGCACCAGGCCCGCGCGCAGTCGTTGCTCCAGCGCTGGAAGCCGCGGCGCGACGACTACCTGGCGGAGTTCGCCGCCAATCATCCCGACGCCCCTGACGACCTCGGCCTGCTGTTCGAGGCCGGTCTGGGCGGGTTGCTCTACGCGCACTGGCCGCTGGTGCGTCTGGTGCTGCAGCGGGCGCGCCTGGCTGCCGTGCACAGCGCGGCGCTGGCGGCGCGGCTGGGCGCCAGCTATGGCGCGGACGTGGCCGTGATTCCGATGGGCGTGCCCGATCCCCTGGATCCGCCGCCGGCGCTCTCAGCCGCGGCCATTCGCGCGCGGCACGGCGTGCCGGCCGGAGCCGTGGTGGTCGGCGCATTCGGCGGGGTGACGCCAGAGAAGCGTCTGCCCGAACTGCTGGCAGCGGTGGCGGCGCTGGCCGAACGACAGCCGCGCCTGCACGTCCTCGTCGTGGGCGCACCCTCCGCGCACTACGACATCGTGGCAGACGCCGCCGCCCACGGGCTGGCCGACAGAGTGCACGTCACCGGATTCGTGGACGACGGGGAGCTGGGGGCATATCTCGCCGCCGCCGACCTCTGCGCCTGCATGCGCTGGCCGTCCAACGGCGAGACGTCGGCGTCGTGGTGGCGGGCGATGGCCGCGGGGCGCGCGACCATCATCACCGACCTCGTGCATCAGCCGGAGCTGCCGGTGATCGATCCGCGCGGTTGGCGCACGCTCGGCCCGCCCGGCGCAGCACCGGTGGCGGTGGCGATTCCGATCCTCGACGAACATCGCACGCTGGTGGAGGCGCTCGACGTGCTGGCGCGTAGCAGTGCGACGCGGGCCGAGATCGGCGACCAGGCGCGGCGCTACTGGAAGGCGCGCCACACGCTCGACCTGATGGCCGAGGCCTATATGGCGCTCCTGCCGCGCGCGGCGGCGCAGCCGGCGCCGGCGGTCGAGTTGCCGGCGCACCTGCGGGTGGAGGGAGACGAACACCTCACGGCGCTGCTGGCGCCGTTCGGTGTGGACACGCCTGACGGCGTGGCGAAGCGGTGACGACCGGCGGGCGGTGGCCTACGCCAGCGCCTGCATCCGGCGGTCGAGCTCGGCCACGGCGGCCGTGAGCTGCTCGCGGCGCGCCGGGTGCGTCGCGGTGTCGAGCTGGCGGCGCATTTCGATCTGCGCCAGGCGGCACGATTCGAGTTCGCGTACCTTGACGGGGTCCTTGGTTGGACCGGCCTTGCGGGAAGCGCGGCGTTCCTGCTCGAGCTCTTCCATCCGCTCCTGAATGCGGAGGTCGGCGTCAATCAATCCTTCAGCGGCATCACCCATGAGTTTCGTCGGTCCTCTCGGCGTCCACTGCCAGCACGGCCGGTGCGGGCACGAACATCCGGTTCATTATAGCGGGTGATGCGCCCCGACGTCCTGCGACACTTTCACCCGCCGGTCGCGGCGTGGTTCGCGGCGTCGTTTGCCGCGCCCACCCGCCCGCAGACGCTCGGCTGGCCGGCCATCGCCCGGGGCGATTCGGCGCTGATTCTCGCGCCGACAGGCACCGGCAAGACGCTGACCGCGTTCCTGTGGTGCCTCGATCGGCTGATGTTCTCGCCGGTGCCGGCGAAAGACGCCCGCTGCCGGGTGCTGTACATCTCGCCGCTCAAGGCGCTGGCGGTCGACGTCGAACGCAACCTGCGGGCGCCGCTGTCGGGCATCGCGCACGTGGCCGAGGCCGCCGGCACCGCCTTCCATGCGCCGAGCGTCGCCATCCGCACCGGCGACACGCCGGCCTCCGAGCGCACGGCGTTCCAGCGCGCCCCGGCCGACATTCTCATCACGACGCCGGAATCGCTGTTCCTGCTGCTCACATCGAACGCGCGCGACCGGCTGCGCGCGGTCGACACGGTCATCATCGACGAGATCCATGCGCTGGTCTCGACCAAGCGCGGGGCGCACCTGGCGCTGTCACTCGAACGGCTGGCCGCCCTCACCGGACGCCCCATGCAGCGCGTCGGCCTGTCGGCCACGCAGAAGAACCTCGAGGAGATCGCGATCTTCCTCGGCGGCCATGAGACGGCGCGCACGCGCTCGGGTCGCGCCGCCCGCGCGGCGCAGACGCCCGAGGCGGCGCTGGCCGCCGAGTTCGCCCTCGATGCGCCGCCGCCGGCGCGTCCGGTCGCCATCGTGGACGCGCGCGTGCCCAAGACACTGGCCATCACGGTGGAGGTGCCGATTGCCGACATGGCCAAAGTCGGCCAGCGCGCCGAGCCGGTCAGCGGCCCGGTCACCAAGGCGCCGGTGCAGACGATCTGGACGTCGATCCACCCGCGCCTGCTCGAGCTCATCCTGGCGCACCGCTCGACGCTGCTCTTCGTCAACAGCCGCCGCCTGGCCGAGCGCCTCGCCGCCGCGCTCAACGAACTGGCCGGCGAGACGCTGGTGCGCGCGCATCACGGATCGCTGGCGCGGGCGCAGCGCACCGAGATCGAAGATCTGCTGAAGAGCGGACGTCTGCGCGGCCTGGTCGCCACCTCCTCCCTCGAACTCGGCATCGACATGGGCGCCATCGACCTGGTGGTGCAGATCGAGGCGCCGCCGTCGGTGGCCAGCGGCCTGCAGCGCATCGGGCGCGCCGGCCATCAGGTGGGCGAGACCAGCGAAGGCATCATCTTTCCGAAGTTCCGCGGCGATCTGCTGGCCTCGGCCGCGGACACGGCCGCGATGACCGCCGGCGAGGTCGAGCCGTCGCGGATCCCGAGGAACCCGCTCGACGTGCTGGCACAGCAGATCGTCGCGATGACCGCGATGGACCACTGGCAGGTGGACGACCTCTATCGCCTGGTGCGGCAATCGG
>JANNIB010000432.1:0-11856 GCA_031404695.1 Acidobacteriota bacterium | reverse complement strand
CGCCGGGCCGGTCGGTGGAGGTGGCCGCGGCGCGCGCCATGCCCGTCACCACCGGATCGACCGCTTCGAGGTGGCTCGGGTTCGGCGGCATCGAGATGACCAGCGACTGCGGCCGATCCGGGTGCTCCACGCGGGCGCCGGCGTGGTACTTCACATCGCCCATCCAGCCGAGATCGATGCGGCTGCTGCGCGAGAACAGCGGATCCTTGAACTCGGCCAGGATCTGCGGATACCCCTTGCGCATGACGTGCGCGAGCACGTTCAGGCGGCCGCGGTGCGCCATGGCGATGAGCACGTGTTTCACGCCCGAGGCGGCGGCGTCGGCGATGATCTCGTCGAGCACCGGGATCATGAGATCGAGGCCCTCGATCGAGAAGCGCGTCTTGCCCGGGAAGGTGCGCTGCAGGAAGCGCTCGAACGCTTCGACCTGCGTGATGCGGTCGAGCAGTTCACGGCTCTCGATCGGATCGGCCGGCGGACGGAAGCGTCGCGCCTCGACCGATTCGCGCAGCCACACCCGTTCGTCGGGCACGAACACCTGGGCGAAGTCGTGGCCGCTGGTGGCGCAGTACACCGCGCGCAGCCGCTCGATCGCCTCAAACGCGTTGGCGGCGCCGGCAGCCAGCGGTCCGCCGACGATGCTGGCCGGCAACGCCTTGAGCGCGTCGGTGGTCAGGCCGTGCGACTGCGGATGCAGCGACGGGTCGCCGACCGGCCGGTTGAACCCGATCGGGTCGAGCGTGGCCGCGAGGTGCCCGTAGCGGCGAATCGATTCGGCCAGCGTCACGGCCGCGATCGCGGCGTTGACGTTGCCGGCGGCCGCTGGCGTCGGGGCCGGCCCGCCGGTCTGGGGCGGCGGGGTCCAGGTGTCGAAGGCCGCGCGCGTCGTCTCGTCCACGGACGCCGGATCGCGCTGGTAGCGCTCGAAGAGCTCGAGCACGTAACCGGCGTTGACCCCGCTAATCTCGTCCCACGGATTCATATCTCGACTATTGTATCGGCTCTGACCATTTCTTCCCGAGGCGACGGCATGGTATCGAGACCCACCTACGACGATGCGAACCTCATCCTGAGGCTCTACGAGCTGCGTCGCGACGAGCGCATGCGTGAGGCGCGGGCGTGGTTCACGGCCAGTTTCCGGCCGAAGAAGTGGGAAGATCTGGCCACCATCGTGCCGCCGGGCAGCCCCGAGAACGCCTCGTTCCGCATGGTCATCTCGTACTGGGACATGGTGGCGTCGTTCATCGTCTCCGGAGTGCTCAACAAGGAACTGTTCTTCCAGAGCGGCCGCGAGCTGCTGCTCGTGTTCGAGCGGCTGCGGGTCGTGCTGCCGGGTGTTCGCGAGGCCTACAAGGACCCGTCGTACATGCACAACCTCGAGCGTGTGGGCCTCGACTTCTCGGCCTACATGCAGACGCAGCATCCCGACGCCTACCCGGCCTTCGTCAAGCGCATCACCGGGTGACCCGGCTGGTCGCCATCGACGTCGACGGCACGCTGCTCGACGGGCGGGGGCGGATTCCGGCCGAGAACCTCGAGGCGCTGGCCGAGGCCGCCCGCCGGGGCGTGCATCTGGTCGTGGTCACCGGACGCAGCTATCCGTTTGCGCTGCAGGCCGTCGAGCCGCTGCCCGATCCCCTCACGCTGGTGGTCTACAACGGCGCGGTCGCCCGCGTGCGCGGCGGCGCCACGCTGGCGGTGCGCCATCTCGACCGTGACATGGCGCGACGCGTCCTCGAAGCCACTCGTCCGTGGCGCGCCTCGACCCTGATGCAGTTCGACCGTGAGGGCGCCGGCCAGACGATGGTGGACCAGATGTCGTGGGATCCGCCGAACCGGCGCGGCTACTACGAGCGGATCCGCCACCTGGTCAGCCAGGTGCCCGAGCTGGAACATGCCCTCGACCTCGATCCGCCGGTGCAGGTGGCCTTCAACGGCCCGACGGCCGAGATGGCCGCGCTGGCGGACGCGCTCGACGGGCTCGACACCGGCGGCACCGTCGCCGTCTCGGTCACCAGCTATCCCGCCCGCGACTTCACGCTCGTGGACGTGAACGCCGCCGCCGCCACCAAAGGCCAGGCGCTGGCCGAGGTGGCCCGCCACCTGGGCATCGCCCGGAGCGACGTCTTCGCGATCGGCGACAACCACAACGACGTGGACATGCTGCAGTGGGCGGGCACGGCCGTGGTGATGGGAAACGCCGAGCCGGAACTGCTCGCCATGGGCCTGCCGATCACGGCCCGCAACACCGACGCGGGGCTGGCGAGGGCGCTACGCGAACATGTCCTGGGGGCTGGGGGCTAGGGGCTGGGTTCTAGGGGCTGGGGGCTGGGGCGCGCAGCGTCACACGTTCCGAGAGCATGTGCATCGCCGCGGTGCGGCGATGCGACCGCGGGACGCTGCATGCCCTAGCCCCCAGCCCCCAGCCCCGAGGGCTCAGTTCGGCACTCGTCAGAAACCCGTGCCGAACCTGACGTGCACCCGCCACTGGCCGTTGCCGCGACCGACGTCCACGTAGGCGTTGACCGCCAGCAGGTTCGCGAACCAGCCGACGCCGGCGCCGCGATCCAAGCGCGCGTCGGCCACCTTCGTGCCGGCGTCATAGACCGCGCCCCAGTCCACGAACGTCCTGATGCCGTGACGCACGACCGCCAGCGGCGATCCGAACGGGTAGGCGAGCGACACCGACGCCCCGGCGGCGTTGTCGCCGACGCGGTGGCCGCGCCGGTAGCCGCGGGTCGCGAGTCCGCCGCCGATCATCGTCTGTTCGTAGCGGGGCAGGGCGCCGTCCGACGAGGTGAGGAAGCCGCGCACGGTGAGCGCCGAGCCCAACGGCAGACCGAGCGCCGCCGAGGCGTCGGCACGCAGGCGGCGTCGCACGCCGGTCACCACATCGAGGCGCTCGATGGCGGCGCGGCCCCAGACGGCGTTGCGCGGGAAGGCTGGATCGACGCGCGTGTCCACCAGCAGGTCGGCGCTCAGCCGGTCCACGTCGTCGCGAGCGCCGCCAAACCTCACGCGGTCGTGCGCCGCTTCGAGGCCCAGGCGCGCACTGGGCGTCACGGCGCGCTCGAGTCGTCCGAAGATCCGCGTCCGTTCCTCGATCACGTCGAACGCGGGATGCTCCGTGCGCCTCAGATCGGCGCCGGCCTGCACCCGCGACACCACCGGGCCCTCGAACGATCGTGAGCCTTCGACGCCGATGCGGCGTTCGCCGCCCCAGGTGGCCGGCACGGCGAGCTGGCTGGTGCCGCCGAACAGGCCGTCGAGTGCCAGCTGCAGGCCGTACGACGCGCCGTAGCCCTCGTCGTAGCGCATTACCGGGATGAACATGCGGCTGTCGGCGATGCGACGCGCCCAGCCGGGCGTGAGGTGTTCGGGGGAGACACCGGCCCGTTCGCGCACCTCGACCAGCACCATGAAGTCGTTCGGGATGTCGATCGAGCGTTCGAGCCGCCGCACCGTGACCTCGTCGAAGCGCCCGCTGGCCTCGACCTTCGCGCGCGCCGCCTCGAGCACTTCGTCGCTGGCCGGTTGCCCGACCGCCAGACCGGAGAGTGCGAGGATGTCGGCATCCGGCGTCGAGTGGTTGCCGTGGACGCGAAGCTCGACGATCGGCGGCGCGGCGGGCTGCTGCGCGCGCGCAACGCCCGGGCCGAGCAGCACCAGGCCGGCGACGAGCGCAGACAGCCGCCTCACTTGACCCGCACCGTGACGCCGGCCTGACGGTAGTCGCTGTAGGTCACGTCGTAGTCGGCGCCGGTGGTCCCGAGCGCGGTGCCGATCTTCACCTTCGCGGCGATCGACTGCGGCAGCCACACGCCGGGGAAGGCTTCGTGCATGCGCATCGCCGCCGTGAGGTCATCCACGCGCACCAGGCTGCGTCCGGGCAAAAAGCCCCAGTCGACGTTATCGAACACGTAGCGCACGATCTGCTTCTCGCTGCGCAGCACCCACAGCGTCACGAGCGACGTCTTGTTCATCTGCTGTTCGATGCGCTCGTCGCCGTCACGCTCGCGCCGCCGCTCGCCCTCCCGTCGACGCTCGCTCCGGCCGGCGCTGACGCCGCCGGAGCCGGCCTCGACGCGGGTCTCGTGGTCGTCGTTGAAGAGCCTGGCGGGATGGTACTCGATGCGCAGCAGCTCACGGCCGTCGAGCACCTCGCGTCCGGCCAGCGCGTAGCGGCCGGGCTCGAACTTGAACTCGAGGAAGTAGGCGGCCGAGACGAACGACGGCTCGGCCTGCTGGTTGAGCAGGTCGCCCACGGTCTCAGCCGACGCCGGCGCGGGCGTGACGCCCTTTTCGGCATCGCGTTTGGCCTTGCGCTCGTCGCGCGCCTTCATCCGCGTCAGATACCGCTCTTCGTAGCGGCGCCGTTCGGCTTCCGCGATGGTCACGCCGTTGGCGGCGAGCGGGCTGCGGATGAAAAATCCATCCTTCACGAACCACTGGTAGTCGTGCACCGAGCCGAACAGGCGCAGGCCCTCCGGCCCGGTCACGATGACTCTCTGGCGTTCACTGAGGATGTATTGCTGAAGCTTCTTCCAGTTGTCGTCGCGCCGCTTGACGACCTCTTCCATCAGGCGGTCGAGGTCGGTGGGCGGCCTCCCGACAGGCTGCGCGGCGGCCAGTGACGGCAGGGCCGCCAGCAGACAGGTCACGATCCACAGGCGCACGGCACTCTCCAGGGACGGTCAGCAGACGTCGGCCTCCGGTTAGACGGAGGCGCCCGGGTCGTGGTTCGGCGGCGCGGGATTAGATGAAATCGGGCAGCAGGTCGTCGCCGGCGTCGATGAGCAGGCGGTGGATTCTGGCGCCGTGCGCGTATTCCACCAGCGCGACCTCGGCCGGAATCCGGAACAGACCGCGCCAGAACCCGCGCTTGTCGGCGCGTCGGGGGTCGACCTTCGGCTGATCGGCCACGGCGTGTGCCCACGCCGCCAGCGGCACCGGACCGCGCGGTCGGCGTGGTGACGGCGCCGGTGGGCCCTGCGGCTTTGGCACCGGCGCTGGCTCGGGCACGGCGAGCGCGGCCACCGGCATCGGCGCCACGTCAGCCACTGGCGCGGTCTGCCGCATGCGGCCCTTGGCGGTGGCCTTCCTGGCGCGCGGCTTCGCCGTTTTCACCTCCGCGTCGGACGCCAGCGCGGCGATCGGCTCGACGCCCGCCTCGACCGCCGCGTCGGATGACGATCGAGTCGGCGCGGCCTTGCGCGTCACGCGCTTCTTCGGCACCTGTGTGGCCGGCGCTTCGACGGGTTCGACGCTGCGCGCTTCCTCCGGCGCCGGCACGGGCAGCGGAGGCACGAACGGTTCGACGACCGGCGTGCCCATCGCGGCCACCGCCGCCTGGGCCCGCAGGGCCAGCCGCACGGCGCGCGCCGGGTTGCCGCCGACGAGCGGATGCTCGACGCTCTCGTCGCGGTCGCGGTCGAGGCCGGCGCGCCTGCGCGCTTCGGCGATGGCAAGGCCGACGCCTTCCGCGGGGCGTTCCGGCCGCAGGGCCCGGCGCCGTTCGCGCCGCGAGTTGGTGGGCGCGGCGCGCAGGATCGGACGACCGAGCCGCGCGAAGAGCGCCGGCATGCCGGCCTTGGCTGGATCGTAGATCCCCCACTCGTCGGTGGGCGCACTGGTCTTCGGAGTCGGACGCTTGGTGGACATATGGAGGAGTACCCATCCGCCTCACAGCAATCCGTGTGCCTCGCCGGGTCGCGCCGTGAATACCCGCCGAGTCACCGCGCGCGGGCGATCCGCGCGCGCCGCGCCGCCGAAATTGGTGCCGCGCCTTACAAAACGGACATCGCGGACTGACCATTTCCGGCAGTCGCCGCGGTGCAGTTGCAGGCAAATCATCGTCTGTGGCGGTGGATGCGGCGCCAGCGCGCGGCGTGGCACACCCATTGCCTCCTGGGCCCTCCATGGTTGTGTCGTTTCTCGGCACGAAGGGCGGAACGGGCACGACGACGCTGGCGGTGAACTGTGCCGCGGAGCTGCGTCGCGTGTCCGGCATGCCGACCGTCGTGGTTGATCTGAAGCCTGGTACCGGTGACGTCGGTCTGTTCCTCGGGGTGCGGTCGAAGTTCACGCTGCTCGATCTGCTCGACCAGCTGACGTGGCTGGACCCGCTGGCGATTCCGGGCCTGCTGGCGCGGCACGATTGCGGTATCGATGTGTTGCCCGGCGCCTCCGACTACGGCCGGCCCGGGTCGTCCGATGCAGCCGACGTCGAACACGCCATCGACACGCTGCGGCGCTCGTATGACTACGTGGTGGTCGATGCCGGCAGCGCCCTCAGTCCGTGCTCGGCGGCGGCGCTGCACGTCTCGGACGAGGTACATCTGGTGGCCAACCCCGATCTGCCGTGCTTGCGCAATCTGCAGCGGCTCCGCGATCTGGTGCGCCTGGCGGGGGTGCCGGAAGACCGCGTGCGCTACGTGCTGAACCGCACCTCGGAGATGGAAGTGGTGCCGCTGCGCGAGATCGAAGAGGCGCTCGGCCGCCACATCGATCACCGCTTCACCAGCGACTACCGCACCGTCGCCTCGGCGCTCAACGCCGGCGTGCCGCTGTCGACCTTGCGGCCGGGCGCCCTGCGGGCGGAACTGGACACCTTCGCGCGCGCCATCGTCGCCCGGGCGGTGTCGGCCGCCTGACGGCGCCCACCCCACCGCGCGGCGCCGGTCAGGGCTTCGCGTAGCTCACGGTGACCGTGGTGGTGATGCCGCCGCGCGCCGTGAAGTCGCCCACCACCGTCATCCGCCGGGGCTGGCACGCGGCCACCAGGTCGTCGAGGATGCGGTTGGTCGCCGCTTCGTAGAAGATGCCTTCGTTGCGGAAGGCCAGCAGGTAATACTTCAGCGCCTTGAGCTCGAGGCAGGTCGCGTCCGGCACGTAACGGATGGTGATGGTGCCGAAATCGGGCAGCCCTGTCTTCGGGCACATCGAGGTGAACTCAGGACACGCGATCGCGATCTCGAAGTCGCGCCCGGGGCGCGGGTTCGGGAAGGTCTCGAGCGGCGGCGCGCTTGACATGCCGTCGATCTTAGCATTCGCTTGGACGTGCGCCCCGTTCGGGCGTTCGTGCTCGTTGACACGTCGTACCGTGCGCGCTAGCATTACCCGCGATTTTCAAAGGTTTTCCGTCACTCCGCTTCCGCGCGCGGACGTGCGGTCTCGGGCTCGGACAGCGCGCGGAGCAACCCAGGGGGACACGATGGCTGAGGCGCGCAGGATGGGCAAGTCGGAGCTCTTCTCGCATTTCTCCGAGAAGTTCGAGTTGAAGCGGACGCAGGTACGGGAGCTGTTCGACGAGCTGACGGCGCTCGGCGAGAAGGAGCTCAAGCGCTCGGGAGAGTTCGTCCTTCCCGGCATGGTGAAGCTGGTCGTGCAGAAGCGCAAGGCGCGCATGGGCCGCAACCCGGCCACCGGCGAGCCGATCAAGATTCCGGCGAAGACGGTCGTCAAGGCGCGGATCGTCAAGCAGCTCAAGGACGCCGTGCTGCCGCGCAAGTAGACCGTTTCAGTTCAACCCGCCCCCCGGGTGTCGCGACGACGGGAACCGAGAGGTTCCCGTCGTGCCGCACTCCGTCGCCCGCCGCGCCCCGCCTCACGCCCCGCCGCGGATCTTCCTCGCCAGGTCCTTGATCTCCAGCCGGTCCAGCTTGAACTTCAGCGTGCTGAGCGGGATGCCGAGATATTTGGCGGTCTGCGTCACGTTCCAGCGGCTGCGTTCGAGCGCCCGGATGATGTAGTTGCGCTCGAAGGTCGAGAGCGCCCGGTCGAGCAGGTTGGCGGCGCCGCCGCGATCCATGTCGGCCACCTGCAGTTCGAACGGCAGATCGCCGTCGGTGATCCAGTCGTGGTCGCAGGTGGCGACCAGGCGTTCGATCAGGTTCTCGAGCTCGCGGATGTTGCCCGGCCACCAGTAGTGCTGCAGCATCTGCAGGGTCGAGGTCGAGATGCCCTGCACGTTCTTGCGGAAGCGCGTGTTGTAGCGGGTGAGGAAGAACCGGACCAGCTCGGGCAGGTCTTCGGCCCGCTCGCGCAGTGGCGGCACCCGGATCGGGATCACGCGAATCCGGTAGTAGAGATCTTCGCGGAACGAGCCGTCCTTCACGGCGCGCTCGAGATCGACGTTGGTGGCCGACACCAGCCGGAACTGCACCTTCAGCGGCTTGCCGCCGCCCACGCGTTCGATCTCGCCTTCCTGGATCGCGCGCAGCAGCTTGGCCTGCAGGTCGACCTTCAGCTCGCCGATTTCGTCGAGGAAGAGGGTGCCGCCGTGGGCGAGCTCGAACTTGCCGATCTGCTGGCGCACGGCGCCGGTGAAGGCCCCCTTCTCGTGGCCGAACAGGATGCTCTCGACCAGCTCGCGCGGGATGGCGGCGAGGTTTACGGCGATGAACGGGCCCTCGGGATTCTCCGAGTGGCGATGGATCATCCGTGCCACCAGTTCCTTGCCGGTGCCGCTCTCGCCCTGGATGAGCACCGTGGCCGACAGCGTCGCCACCTTGTGCACGCTCTCGAGCACCTCGCGGATGGCCGGGCTCGGACCCGAGACGAACTCGCGATCGCCGCCCTGGTCGCGCACCTCGTCCGACAGCGCCATCACCTTGCGGTTCAGGTCCTGGCGTTCCGACGCGTGCGACACGATCGACTGCACGGCTTCGGGTGACGCCGACTTCACGAGGAAGTGATAGGCGCCCAGTTTCACGGCGGCGACCGCGGCATCGACGTCGGCCTCGTCGCCGAGCATCACGAACTCGGCCAGCGGGTAGTTCTCGCGCACGATGCGCAGGAAGTCGAAGCCGCTCACGCCGGGCAGCGCGCGGTCGGCCAGCACCACGTCGACGCCGTCTTTGCCGATGAGGCCGAGGCCGGCTTCGGCCGAGCCGGCGCGCAGCACGCGATGGTCGCGGCGCAGGATCTGGGCGACACGTTCGCGATTCGACTCGTCGGAGTCGACGACCATCACGGTCTTGCGGGCAGGCGGCATCTTCGGCAACAGGTCGCGGTCAGTATAAGCTCCTGGCGCCGAGGCGCCGGTTCGCGTCCGGGCGAGTCATACTGGGCCGGGAGCGACAACGATGGCCGGACCGTGGATCATGGCGGCGGTGGCGGCGGTGCTCGCGGTGGCCAGCTGGGTGGTGGCGCGGCGCGCGGCCCGCCAAGCGCGCGACGTCACCGCGATGTACTGGCAGCTCAAGTTCGAACACGGCGAGCTCAAGGCGCGCCTCGACAAGGCGGTGCCCGATCCCGACCAGCCGCCGCGCACGCCGCCGGGCACGCAGTTCGTGCCGCTGGCGAGCGTGAAGCGATGACGGCCGTGCGGCCCTGAGATGTCAGCGGGCGCTGGTTGACGCCCTGCCCGAATCCGGGCGAGAGTGGGAAGTTGTTTAGCGCCTTCGCGGCTTCGCCGCTACGGCGTGACCTTCGGCCGCAGCGGCCGCAGGGCAGCGACGATCAGGAGACAGGCGTGGCGAGCGAATACGACGTGGTGGTGGTGGGGGCCGGTACCGGCGGCTATGTGGCGGCCATCCGTGCCGCGCAGCTCGGTCTCAAGGTGGCGGTCGTGGAGCGGCAGAAGGCCCTTGGCGGCACTTGCCTCATCTGGGGCTGCATCCCCACCAAGGCCCTGCTCGAACACGCCCACGCCCTCAAGGTCGCGCAGTCGGCGAAGGAATGGGGCCTCACCGGCGTCGACGGCGCCAAGGTCGGCATCGACATGCCCGCGGTGCACGCCCGCAAGGACAAGATGATCACCGGGCTCACCGGCGGCATCGAGTCGCTCTTCAAGAAGCACAAGATCGACTGGATCAAGGGCTCGGCCGTTATCACCCGCCCGGCCAGCGTCGAGGTGACGCTGCACGCCGGCGGCACCGAGACGGTCACCGCGACCCGGCAGCTCGTCATCGCCACCGGCTCGGCGCCGCGCTCGATCCCGGGCCTCGAGGTCGACGGCACGAAGATCATCTTCAGTGACCACGCCATCCACCTCGGCCACGTGCCGAAGTCGATCGCCATCATGGGCAGCGGCGCGGTGGGCGTCGAGTTCGCGTCGATCTTCAAGAGCTACGGCAGCGAAGTGACGATCATCGAGCTGCTGCCGAAGCTGGTGCCGGCCGAAGACGAGGCGGTCTCGAACGAGCTCGAGCGCACCTTCAAGAAGCGCGGCATCAGGGCGTTTACCGGCACCAGGGTGACGAGCGCGACGGCGACGGCGACCGGTGTCGACATGACGATGGACCGCGTCGGCCCTTCGACAGGCTCAGGGCAGGGCACGACCGAGTCGCTGAACGTCGAGATGCTGCTCGTGGCCACCGGCCGCGGCCCCGGCACCGACGGGCTCGGCGTCGAGACCATCGGCCTGAAGATGGACCGCGGCTACATCGTGGTCGACTCGCTCTTCGCCACCAGCGTGCCGGGCGTGTCAGCCATCGGCGACGTCATCACGATGGGCGGCCCCCACTACCAGCTCGCGCACGTGTCGTCGATGGAGGGCATCCTGCTGGCCGAGAAGATCGCCGGCCATCAGGTGGCGCCCATCAACTACGACCACGTGCCGCGCTGCACCTACACCGAACCCGAGATCGGCAGCGTCGGTCTCACCGAGGCGCAGGCGAAGGCGGCCGGGCACGACGTGCGCATCGGCAGCTTCCCGTTCCGCGCCCTGGCGCGCGCCCGCATGGCGGGCGAGACCGACGGTTTCGTGAAGATCGTCGCCGAGAAGAAATACGACGAAGTGCTCGGCGTGCACATCATCGGCCCGCGCGCCACCGAACTCATCGCCGAAGCCGTGCTGGCGCTGCGCCTCGAGTGCACGGTCGAAGAACTCGTGAAGACCATCCACGCGCACCCGACGATGTCGGAGGCAATGGGCGAGGCGTCACACGCGGCACATGGGGCGGCAATTCACATCTGAAGATCCCGAGCCCCGAGCCCCGGGCCCCGAGCCCCGGCCGGTTCCGAGGCGCAATCCAGCGAGGAACCGAGAAATGTCCACACCCGTGGTGATGCCCCAGATGGGCGAGTCGATTGCCGAGGGCACGATCGTCCGGTGGATCAAGAAGGTGGGCGACAGCGTCGATCGCGACGAGCCGCTCTTCGAGATCTCGACCGACAAGGTGGACGCGGAGATCCCGTCGCCGACCGCCGGCGTGCTGCTCGAGATCACCGTCAAGGAAGGCGAGACGGTGCCGATCCACAGCGTCGTCGCCACCATTGGCGCCGCCGGCTCGTTGCCGGTCGCCGCCACGCCGGCCTCGACGCCGATGCCCGAAGCGGCGGTGGGCCAGCCCGAAGCGCCACGCGCCGCGACGCCGCCAGGCGCTGCTCCGGCCGCTTCGCCGGTTGACGGTGGCGACGCGCCGGCCGGCGATGGCCGCGCCCAGCGTTCCTCGCCGCTGGTGCGGCGCATCGCCAAGGAACACGGCGTCGACATCGGCCACCTCACCGGCTCCGGCGCCGGCGGCCGGGTGACCAAACACGACATCCTCGAGTTCATCGAATCCGCCTCCGCCACTGGCGCTGCGCCCGCCGCTGCTTCGGCGAGACCGGCTGCGCCGGGGGTAGCCGCGGCGGTCGTAGCAGCGAAACCGGCCGTCCCGGTGGCGCGCAAGGCCAGCGACCGCGTCGAGCCGATGTCGGTGATGCGCAAGAAGATCGCCGCGCACATGGTGCTCAGCAAGCACACCTCGCCGCACGTCTACACGGTGTTCGAGGTGAACTACTCGCGCGTCGACCAGATCCGCAAGGCGAAGAAGGACGACTACGAGCGGCAGGGCTCGAAGCTCACCTTCACGTCGTTCATCGCCAAGGCGACCATCGACTGCCTGCGCCGGCATCCGGTGCTGAACG
>JANNIB010000431.1:0-4450 GCA_031404695.1 Acidobacteriota bacterium | reverse complement strand
TGGAAGTTCGTGCGATCGCCGGTTTCGTGGAACACCAGATCTTCGGGGAAGTGCGCGTTGTCGTAGCGCACGTGCAGGCGCGTCACGAAGACGTTGTGCGGCGCCGGCGATCCCCGCGCGATGGTGGGCATCACCGCAGGGGCGCCGTCGTCGAGCCAGAACACGCCCAGCCGGCGCAGCTCGTCGCGCGACAACGGGTCGGCGGCGCACGGGTCGCACCATCCCATGTCCCATGCGTATTCCTGGAACACCGCGCGCATGTCTTCGCGGCGGACCTGCTGGTCGAACATGGCGCGATACATCCGGGCGAACTCCGCCGGATCTTTCACGTAGGTCGGGATCTCAACATCGGTGCGCAACTTCACGGTGCGGTAATTGGTGCTCTCCACGCGGCCGCGGCGCGTCAGCGCGTAGACGAAGAGCTCCTGCGCGCCGTCGGCGTTCACCATGCCGAGGCGGATCGGCAGCATGAACTTCGGCGACTCATAGGCCACCTGAAGCGGCCGCAGCGTCGAGAACCCGAGCTTCGACTGCTCGGTCAGGTTCACCTTCGCCACGAAGAAGCGCATGTTCTGGCGGATGTAGCTGCCGAGCACGGCCGAGGCGCCGGCCGGAATGCGGTAGCCGCTCTCGCGCAGCCACGTTTCGAGGCCGGAGCTCTGCTGCGCCGAGAGGATGAGGATGTCGTATTCGCCCACGGTGTAGCGCGCCTCGATCGTCACGCCGAGGTTCTTCGCACGGCGCTCGACACCGGCCCCGAACGTCGGCGCGGCAGCCGACATCGGCGCCGCGAGCGCCTCCATCCGGTCGTAGCGGGCGCACGGATCGGCGTCGAAGTACTCGACCAGCCGTGGCGCCGTGTAGGCGTCGAGATGCGAGACCAGCGCGGCGTCGGCCACATGAATCTGCTCGCGGGTGATGGAGGTGGGCACCGGGATCACCATCGCGAACTCCCGCGGGTCGCCGCGGAAGTCATTGGCCATGGTGAGGACGGTGCGGTCGCCGTCGCGCACGAGCACGACCTGCGAGGCCTTGTTGAAGATCGTCGTGTCGGCCTTGGCCACGTAGAAGCCGCAGAAGGCGGCGGCCGGGGCGGCGTGGCCAAGGGCGGCAAGGGCGGCGAACACGAACAACGCGGTCTTGCGCATCATCGGACTCCTCCAGTCGAGACGGGACAGGGCAGGCAGGCGTGGCCACTGGTAGCGAGTGGCCGGCAGCAATCGATCGAGCAGCGGAAGGAGCAACGAGGCCACGGCGAGGGCCCACAGGAAGCCGTTGGGGCGAAACAGGCGGAAGTGCACGTACCAGGCGCCGGCGGCGACCAGCACCGCGAACAGCACGCGTCCGAGGCGCGAATCCGGCGTGGTCTTCGGATCCGAGATCATGAAGAAGCTGAAGAGCAGGAAGGCGCCGCTGCCGAGGCGATGGAAGGGAATGGCGAGCGGCTCCCCGAGCGAGAGGGAGCGGCCGACGAGCAGTGACGCGTAGGCGAGGATGAATGCGAGCGTGACGTCACTGCGGGCGGAGCGATGCACCACGGCCAGACCGGCCGACGCGATCGCGAAGGCGAAGCTGGCGCCGGTGCCCCATTGACCGGGAGACACCCACACCGCGTCGGTCAGGAGCAGCAGCGCGACGAGGGCGCCGTTGGTCGGGTTGAAGACGTGCTTGCCGCTGACGCGCAGCAGGAACTTCGAGCCCACGGCCAGCGCGGCGCCCGCCGCCGCCCACACGAGATCGTCGGTGCGCAGCAGCAGGCACAGCGACAGCGCCGAGATGAGCGCGCTCTTTGCGCCCGACCACCCCGGCGCCCCGGTGCGCCAGTCGCCGAGCCGCTGCACGACCAGCGCGCTGGCGATGGTCACGCCCGCCTGCGCCGCCGCGATGTCGAAGTCGAGTTGCCAGACACCGTAGCCGAGCAGCGTCGCCAGCGTGGCGATCTGTCCGTGGCGCGGGTCGGCCCTCAGCCAGGCCCAGACGGTGGTCGGAAGCAGCATCGGCGTCGTCCTCCATGGCTGAGAACGACGGCCCGGCGTTTTCTTGCAACCGGCCCCCGATTGGCGCGGCCCGCGCTGCGGTATCGTGAGCCGCAGATGTCAGCGGCGCCCCGGCGGACCCTCCGGCGCGGACTCCGCCGACCGGGGAGGCTGGATGCGCATCAAGTCGCACGCGCCGCTGATGTACGTGGGGATGACGGCGGCCGGCGTCATCACGCTGGCCTTCATGGGCATCTACGGTTACCTGATGCGGCAGGACGGTCGTGACGGCTGGTTCTTCTACGCCTTCGTGTCGCCGTTGGTGCTGGCCGGGGCGTTCCTCACGTATTTCGGGGGCCGCTTCCTGCTCCGGCTGGCGATGGTCGGCAGCTGGCAGCTCGACGTGCCGGGCGGTGGCGGTGAGCTCGGGCGCCCGTTCGACGTGACGTTGTTCCCCAGCCGCACCCGCGCGCCCTCGGGCGAGCTGACCTGCCACCTGCGGTGCATCCGGATCGTGAAGCTGTCGTCGCAGGGCAGTTCGGCGGGACGATCCGACATCACGACGCTCTGGGAAACGACCTGGACCATCCGCGCCGGCACCATCCACCCCAACATCGGCCTGCCGCTCAGCCTGCCGCTGCCGGCATCGGGCGAGCCGTCGAACATCAGCCCGCAGACCGGCGCCGGCACCCAGTGGCAGTTGAACCTCGTCGTGCCGACGCGCGGCTCCAACGACGAATCGGTGTTCGACCTGCCGGTGCGCGCCTGAGCGCTACCCGCGCGCCTTCCACGCCGCCAGCACGGCGGCTTCGCGTTCGGCGGTGAGGCCGGCACGCAGTTGCGCCTTCCGCTCCTCAGTCTGCTGCTGGTAGAAGTCCATCGTCGCCTTGACCGTGTCGGCGAAGGGGCGGAAGGTGAGACCGGCCGCGAGCGCCTTCGCGATGCTGCGCTGCGTGAAGCCGGCCGTGACGCCGTCGGGCGGCACCCACACGGGCAGATCCGACCACGGGTTCACCGTCTGTGCTGCCAGGAACGCGCTGGTGACGTGGGTGAAGGCGGCCGTGGCGCCGAGCGCCGCGCGCGTGCCTTCGAGCATCTGCCGCACCGTGAAACGCGAGGCCGGGCCGGTGGCGTTGAAGACGCCGTAGATCTTCTGCTCGCAGCAGCGGATCACCCACTCGCTCAGATCGCGCGCGTCGATGAACTGCACCGGGTGGTCGGCCGGCGGCGCCAGCACCTCGCCGCCGCGCGTGACGCGCACCGGCCAGTAGGTGAAGCGATCGGTGGCGTCTCCGACGCCGACGACGAGGCCGGGGCGGATGATGGTCGTCCGCCCCGGAAACGCCTTCTCGGCTTCCCGTTCGGCGAGCGCCTTGAGTGGTCCGTAGAGCCGCGGATACGCCGGTCCGTCCTCGACCTCGGGCGTCGTCGTCGTGGCGAGCGCGGCGGCCTCATCCGCACCCGGCGTGTCGTTGGCGGCGTAGGTCGAGATGGTCGAGATGAACACGTAGTGGCCGGCGCGTCCCTTGACCGCCGCGGCCGCCTCGCGCACCCAGCGCGGACGGGTCGTCGGGTTGTCGATGACCACGTCCCACTCGCCGGTCGCGAGCGCCTCGTAGTGGCCGGGCTTCGGCGCGCGATCGCCGATGCGCTCCTCGATGCCGGTCATCCCCTTGAAGAGCCCGGGATTGGTGCGGCCGCGGTTGAAGAGCGTCACCTGATGGCCGCGGGCCACGGCGTAGCGCACCTGATGCGGCCCGATGAAGCCGGTGCCGCCGAGGACGAGGATGCGAAGCGGCTTGCCGGTCGGCGGCTGCACGACCGCGCGCGCGGCGAGATCCAGCGGGTCGGCCAGGCCGAGCGCGCCGCCCGCCAGCGCCGAGGTCTTGAGGAAGGTGCGTCGCGTCGCCATGACGCGAGGATAGTTCAGGCGGACGGGGGCGCGCCGCAGGTCATCACGTCGTTCGTCCCGGCTCTGGCGGGGCCATCACCACGAGCGACGCGGCCATCGCGGCGACGGCGGCCAGCAGCCCCCACATCGCCGCCGTCATCCACGCCGGACCGGGGTGCCCGAAGGTCTGCACCGCCAACACGCCCAGCACGCCGCACACGGTGGAGGCGACGGCGCCGGCGGAGCTGACGCGCGGGATGAAGAGCCCGGCGAGGATCGGCACGAAGAGCCCGACCCCCATCAGTGTGTAGAAGATAGTGAGGGCTGAGATCACCGACTCTGCGGTCATCGCCAACACGACCGCCGCGGCGCCAAGGACGATGGCCGTGAGCCGCGCGACGCGCAGTTGCTGCCGTTCATCGGCGCCCTTGTCGATGAAGCGCGAGTAGAGATCGCGCGTGACCGACGTGGTCAGCATGAACAGGACCGCATCGGCGGCGCTGATCTCGGCCGAGAACACCGCCGCGAGTCCGAGCGTGCCGATGGCCGGCGGCACGCCCTGCAGCAGCAGCGTCGGCAGGGC
>JANNIB010000430.1:0-13902 GCA_031404695.1 Acidobacteriota bacterium | reverse complement strand
GGCTGCGGCCGGCGTTTCCGCGAACTGTCGCATCTGGGCCAACGTCGTGCGCAGGATGAAGCGCGGCGGCGCCATGCGGACGCCGGCCAGCCGGCGCGCGTCAACCAGGCCTTCGTTCATCCGGGCATCCACCTGGCGCAGCCTGGAGAGGTAGTTCAGGGCGTCGGCGTCCGACGCGATCGGATGCGACACGGTCAGGGTCGAGACCAGGCCGACGTTGATGCCGTTGAACTGCTCGAAGGGGAAGAAGTAGTCGAGGTACTTCTCGCCTTCGACGACGGCCTCGAGCTGCCACTGCATGACGTCCGCTGAGACGCGCTGCATTTCGGTCAGGGCGCTTCGATCGAACGCGCGGAGTTCGGCCAGCCCCTTCGTGGCGAGCGCGATCCGCCCGCGCTGCCATTCGAGGCTGACCGGGGTCAGCTCGCGCTCGAGCCGCTGTTGCTCTTCTCCGCTGAAGTAGCGCGTCGAGGTCGCCTGGTTGGGGTTCCCGCGTAGGTGAGCTGCGCCGCCATCTGGCCGGCCGCGTCGTACATGATCCGTCCGCCGGTGTAGCGGCTCGGCGTGCTGACGCCCTTGTCGTCGATGTTCACGAATGACACCATGCGCCAGTGGCCGACGAAGCGCGGGTCGCTGCGGCCGGCCAGAATCGGCGCCGCGATCGCTGCCGCCGGGGCCGGGGCCGGGGCCGGGCCGCCACGGGATGCCTCGATGGCCTCGACGATCGCTGCCAGCGACACGTTCAACGCCCTGGTGCCCACCGGCGCTCCGCGCTGGTGGCCCATCCGCACGACCACGAGGTCGTGCGACGGCACGACGAAGGTGTGCTGCCCGCCTGCCCCCGACATGAAGTAGGCGTCACGCGGCAGGTTCCACTGCCCTTCGCCGTTCACCCAGAACTGCCCGCCGTATTCACGGCGCTTCCACGCCGGGGCGGGCGTGCGCACGAAGGTCGTGAAGCCCTCGGGCAGCAGGCGCTGCCCCTGCCACATGCCGTCCTGCAGGTAGAGCATCCCGAGCCGCGCCCAGTTGCGCGCGGTGCCGTAGTCGTAGCCGCTCAGCAGGAAGTTGCCCCACGGATCCGGCTCCAGCACCTGGCGCCGGATGCCGATCCGATCGAAGAGCGCGCGCTGCGGATGTGTCAGGTAGTCTTCGCCGCGCGCCTCGACCGCCTGGCGCACGAGGAAGCCGAGCGTCATCGGATCGGAGTTGCGATAGCGGCCGACGACGCCGGGCGCGAACTCGGTCGGGGATGAGGTCGCATACGCGAAGGCGTTCACGGCCCCGGCGTAGATGAAGAAGTGGTCGTGATACTGGGTGGCCGGATCGAGGTGCCGATCGTCCTGGCCGGTGAAGCTGAGGCCGCTGGACATCTGCATGACGTCGCGCACCCGAATCGTGCCGCGCGGGTCGCCCGGCCGCCGCCACGCTGTCACCGGCGCCGGATCGTCGAGGCGGAACGAGCCGCGCTGGATCTCGAGGCCGACCAGCGTGGCCGTGAGGCTCTTGCCCATCGACCAGCTCTCGAGCTGTGTGTCTTTCGTGATGCCAGCCAGGTAGCGCTCGCCGACGATCTGGCCCTTGTGCACGACGACCACTGCCGCCGTGAGGCCTGCGGGATCGGCGAACGCCAGATCGACCGCCGCCTGCACGCGCGCCTTGTCGAGGCCGGCCGGCAACGCCGAAGTCGCCGCCGCGTCGCCCATGGGCCACGGCTGAGAGGCGCCGTCCGGCAGCAGGCTCTTCACCGGGGTGGGCGTGAAGAACACGCGGTCCTGTCCCTCGGGATGGATGACGCAGCCCTGATCGCCGTAGAACGCTGCCGTGCGCGTGACCCCGCGCAGCGTCGCGCTGACGCGCCGGCGCTCGCGGTCCACCGCAACCTCGACCGGCTGCGTGCGATCGCGCTCGGCCATCAGGAAGTAGGCGCTGTTCTGCCGCGCCTCCTCGACCTCCCGTCCACTCACGAACACCGCCGAACAGAGCACCTTGGCGTAGCTGGCGGCGCCGAGGCTGACCGGCGATTGGTACGGCGTGTCCGGATGGTGCGGGCGCGTCGGGGTGGCGGGCTGCGCCCGCAGAACGGCGACGAGGCCGGCGGCCATGAGGGGCAGGGTGGCGAGGAGGCGGAAACGGGCGGCGGGTCGCGACATGCCGCGAATCCTACACCGCGGGGCCGTCCGATGAATGTGTGCAGCCGCGGGAACCCCGTCGTCGGCCGCGCAGCGTAGACTCCCGCCGAGCCATGCGCGCGTTGATTGCTGCTCCCGTCGTCGTGATGGGCGTCCTGCTCGGCCTGGCCGGCCAGCTGCGGCCGGGCGCGCAGGGGCTGCCGCGCGACCTGCCGCCGTCGTTCGAGCCCGGCAGCGGCGCGATGTGCATCGCTCCGGAACCCGACGGCCGCGTGCGCATGCGCGTGGCCGCCGGCGGCGAGGCCCTGCGCTTCCAGCAGGACCCGTCGTGGCTGGTCGCGCGCGACGGCATGGGTCTGGCCCTGCGCCGGTTCCTCGTGGCCGGGGACGTCGACGCGGTGCAGTTCGATCGCTGGGACGTCGAGACCAACGCGTTCGTGCCGGAGACCTGGACGCGCACCGCGAGCGACACCATCGCCGGACGTCTGGTGAGCGTGTTCGAGCCGTCGTGGGGGGCAGACCTCGTGCAGACGCGGCTGGCGCGGGCGCGCGTCGGCTTCGACAGCCAGGCGGTCTACTGGGGCCGCTACCGCGGACCGGTTGGCCAACTGCTGCCCGATGGGCAGGTGATCTCGATCCGCACGGCGTCGCCGACCTCGCCGTCGAGCCCGGTCGTGCGCATCGACGACACGGTGCAGTTCGCCAGCCACGTCGTGAACCTGGTCGTGCCCGACTTCGGCGACACCGAGCTCACCGCCACGCTCGACCTGCGCCCGGTCGCCCGCCGCTTCTACGAGCACTTCGAAGACAGCTACGACGTGCTCGCGGTGGTGCCCTTCGAATCGATGCTCGAGGTGGGCCTGGCTGCCTTTCATCAGCGCGTACGCAACGACGTGACCGGGCTGGGCGTGGCCACGTTCAACCGCGCCGCCGACTACGGCAGCGACGGCCGGCTCACCGGGGTCGAGCTCTTCATCCAGACGGCGTTCGGCAGCAACGACCTCTCGACCCACGAACTGGGCCACACCTGGGGGCACAACTTCGACTGGACGCGCATCGCCGGCGTCACCCGCGCCGGCCACTCGCCCACGGCCCACGGGCCGCTGCTCACCGGCGGTGAGTCGCTCATCGGCGCCGTGCTCGAACCGACGCGCCGGCCGGTCATTCGCGACAACGGCGAGGCCGCGATCGAACGCACGCCAGCGCCGGCCCGCCAGCATCCGCTCGACCTCTACGCCATGGGCCTGCTCGATCCGGCGGCGTTGCCGGAGTTCTCGATTTTCGAGGACCAGGGTCAGTTCTCGGCGACCACCTCGTCCACGCCGGCCCCGGGCACCGCCATCGCCGGCGGCCGCAAGAGCGTCTCGATCAACGACGTGATGGCGGCGCACGGCCGGCGCAACGGACCCGTATGGTCGGAGCTGCAACGGGCCACCATCGTGGTCTCGCGCGTTCGCCTGCTGACCGCAGAGGAACTCGGCGTCTGGAACACCATGGCGGCGCGCCACGAAGACCCGGCCAACACCGGCATCGTCGACTACGAGGGCGTCGGCTCGTTCGCGCTCACGACCTCGGGCCGCATGCGACTTGCCACGGGCATCCGGCCGCGCAACGCAGCGCCGGCGCCTTTCCACGGCGAGGCGGAACCGGCCCGCATCGGCGCCCTCGATTGCCGCGGCTTCGAGTTCACCACGGCGCCGCCGGCGCGGGTACGCGCCGGCCAGCGCTTCACGATCGCCGGCCGCGTCACCGCCCGCGATCGCTCCGACTTCTCGCAGACGCTGTTCCGCTTCTGGCCGTCGGACGATGCCAGCGACCGCGCCGAGCGCGCCTACGCTGACGTGAGTCGATCGGGATCGTTCAGCGTGGACGTCGAGATCCGCGCTGGTCGTGAGGGGCAATACACCTTCGAGAGCTTCCTGTTCTGGCCCGGCGCCCCGGCGCAGCACTCGCGCTGCCGCCTCTCGGTCGTGAACGTCACGCCCTGACGCGGCGCCCCCGCCGCGGATGTGCGATCATCGCGCGTGTCCGCGCCGCTGCTCGAACTGACCAACGCCACCGTCATGAAAGACGGCCGTCCGGTGCTCGATCGCCTCACGCTGGCGATCCACGCCGGCGGCCACACCGCCATTCTCGGCCCTAACGGCGCCGGCAAGTCGATGCTGGTGGCGCTGCTCACCCATCACGAGCGGGCCGTCGCGCACCGCGACGGCACGCCGCCGGTGCGGGTGTTCGGCCACCACCGGTGGGACGTCTCGACCCTGCGCAGCCGCCTCGGCATCGTCTCGGCCTCGCTGCACCAGCGCTTCGTGGCCGGTAACAGCGAGGGCCGGATCACGGGCGAAGCGGCGGTGCTGTCGGCCTTCTTCACCTCGCACGGCGTGCTGCGTTACGGCGTGGTCACCGAGGCGATGCGCGCGGCCACCGCCGATGCGCTGGCGCTGGTTGGCGCGGGACACCTGGCGGCCCGCCATCTGCACGAGATGTCGGGGGGCGAAGCGCGGCGGGTGATGCTGGCACGCGTGATGGTGACCGCGCCGGAGGTGCTGGTGCTCGACGAGCCGACCTCCGGCCTCGACCTGGCGGCGCGGCACGACTTCATGGAACGCGTGCGGGCGGTGGCGCGCGCCGGCACCACGCTGGTGCTGGTGACGCACCACACCGAAGAGATCGTGCCGGAGATTGGCCGCGTGCTGTTGCTGAAGGACGGCCGGGGTGGCGGGTGACGGACCAACGGCCCGGATGCTCACGGCTGAGCATCTGGGCGCGTTGTTCGATGTCGCGGTGGTGGTCGATCGCGTCGGCGACTACGCCTACGCGCGACCGGCGTGAAGTGCCTCCGGTTAGCCGCTAGCCGCTAGCCGCTAGTCCCTAGCCGCTGACGAGTCACTTGACCGTGACCTTCACGTACGCGTTGGTCCAGCAGCAGACTTCGCCGTTGCCGCCTTCGCCTGAGTAGTCGGTGGCCAGCAGCAGGAGGGCGTATTCGCCCGGCGCACTGAACTTCACGCTGGTCGTACCGGTGCCGCTGAACGGCTGGTTGACCTTGCCGCCCTTGGCCACCTCCAGCTTGAGGTCCGCCGGCTCAAAGGTGACCGTTCCGGGGCCGCGGAATTTCTTCCAGCGCAGGTTCACGGGCGAACGGTTGTCGGTCACGAGCGCCATCGTCGCGCTCGAGAACTTGCCGTCGTCGTCGACCGACGCCGTCAGCGACAGGGGCGCGCCCACGGTCGCGGTCATGACCGGTGCCTTGCTCAGGTGCGCCACCGGCCCCTGAATGGCGGCGCCGCCTGCAACGCGCACGATCGGCGGCGTGTTGTTGGCCGCGATCTCGGAGAACGGGTTGACGTTGTAGTCGCGGTGCAGCCGCAGCGGAATCTGCGTGGTCTGGCCGTTCACGGTCAGTGTCCACGTCAGCTTCTGATCCGGCGAGAAGGTCTTCGGCACCGGCACGATGAAGACCCCGGTGCGGCGGTGGGGTTCGAAGTGCGTCGGCTGGCCCATGTCGGGGCCACCGGGCTCGATGCGGTTGTTGAGACCGACCGGGATGTCCTGCGCCTGCTTCAGATTGCGGTTGAAGTAGCCGACGAGGAAGTTGTGGGTGCCGTCGGCGCTGTCGAACCAGCCTTCGAAGGCTCCGGTGACGCTGGCGCCGAACTGCTTGGGCGGCTCATAGGGGAGCGTGGGCGCCTGCTGCGCAGACGCCAACGCTCCCCCGGCCAGGAGGAGAACGCCGCAGAGCCACTGCGACGCGTGACGAACGACTGACATGCGACGGCTCCCGGGGCTACTGGCGCTCGACCGTGGTGCGCCCGGCCGCCTTGGCCTTGCGCTCGGCGACGATCGCCTTGTATTCGTCGTCGGTGTAGTAGACGACGTTCATCCACGCGTGCGCCATCTCGTCGACCGTGCGGTCGCCGTAGCCGACCCACTGCTCGGGATCCGGGTTGTCCTTGTTGGCGGCGGTGTTGTCGTACCACGCGCTCACCTGGATGATCGTGCCCTTCGGGAAGATCGGCGAGGCGTCGTCTTCGTAGATGTAGTTGGTCATCCAGTTGAAGTTGAAGTTGCCGACGTAGCTGACGATCTCGCGGCCGCCGTCAGGCTTGATGGCTTCGACCTTCATCGCCTTGCCACGCAGGTGGAAGTGCGGCTGGAAGTTGGTGATCATGGTGTTTTCCTTGAGCACCGTGAACCCCTCGGTGTAGGCCACCGAGTTGGGCGGGATGTCGAGGAACTCGCGTTCACGCAGGCCCGTGAAGCCGATGAGATAGCTGCGCTTCTTCGGCTCCTGGCCTTTCGGGTAGAACCACAGGCCGATTTCCGAACCCGCGTTCACCTCTTCGCCCACCGCGTGCAGGTGCTGATCCCACGAGATCTTCTCGCCGGGCACCACGAGCTTGCCGGTGCCTTCGGCGAACTTGTCGTAGCCCTTGCCGATCGCCCATTCCATCAGCTGCGGGCGGCGCGCCAGCAGGTCTTCGCGCGACTGCGGGCCCGACAGGCCGAAGGTGGCGGTGCCGGTGTTGACGGCTTCCGGGTCGTCCTGCAGCACCAGGTAGGCGATCGAGTGGTGCAGGATCTTGCGGGCTTTCATGTTGGTCGGACGAATCTCGACCATCTTCACCCAGCGCGGCTCGGTGATCGGGATGTCGCTCATCGGGCGGTACCAGACGTCCTGCCCGACGGGCGGCATCTTGTACTCTGACGACTTGACCACGACGTCCGGCGGCCCGAAGCCGTCCATCACGCCCTGCCACTCGTTGTTGGTCACGAGGGCCTTGGCGGGCGGCAGGTCCTTCGGGTCACCCTGCGGCGAGCCGGCATCGACCCACTTCACGATGGTCTCGATCTGCGCGTCGCTGAGCGACATGTCGTTCTTGAACTTCTGCACGCCGACCGACTGGTCGATGTGCCAGGGCGGCATCTGGCGGCGCGCGACGCGGTCTTTGATCGAGCGGGCCCACGGACGGGCCTGCTGGTAGGTGACCAGCGACATCGGCGCGATCGACTCGGGCTGATGGCACGCCTGGCACTTGGCCTGGAAAATCGGCGCGATGTCTTTCGAGAATGTCGGCGCTGCGCCGGCAGTCTGTGCCGCCGCCGGCGACGCACTGGCTACGAGCATGCCCATCACGCCCGAGAGCACCCACGGATTCCAACGACCCATGTCCCGCCTCCTCAATCGCCGCAGCAATACCGAAGCGGGTGGCCGGAAGGGCCGCCCGCGTAGTACCAGGGATTCTAGCGGCTGCCCGCCCAGGAAGCAATCGCCGATACGCCCTCGGCCGCACCCTCGAAGGGGGGCGGAATCCCGGCCATAATCGGACCGGCCCGTGTCTCGAACCCGCCGCCCCGCCACCGCGCCCGCCGCCCCGGCCGCTGCCGCCCGCGCCGAGAGACCGGCGCGGATCGGGCCACTTCCGGCGGGAATGTCGGCCCCCTCCGTGGTCGGCGTGTTCCTGCTGGCCCTCGGTGTGCGCCTTCTGCACCTGTGGCAGATGGCAGGGACGCCGTACTTCACCACGCTCATGGGCGATGCCCGGGCCTACGACCAATGGGCCCGGCGTCTGGCCGGCGGCGACTGGATCGGCACCGACGTCTTCTATCAGGCGCCGCTCTACCCCTATTTCCTCGGCGTCGTCTACGCGGTGGCCGGCGCCGACCCCGGCGCCGCGCGCCTGGTGCAGGCGGTGCTCGGCTCGGCATCGGCGGCACTGCTCTGTGTGGCCGCGGCGCGTCTGTTCGGGGCGCGCGCCGGTCTCATCGCCGGCGTCACGCTGGCGCTCTACGCGCCGGCCGTGTTCCTCGACAGCCTGCTGCAGAAGTCCACGCTCGACGTCTTCTTCGTATGCGTCGCGCTGGGCGTCCTGGCGTCGCTGCTGACCGGCGGACACGAGCGCCGCCGCGGGTGGGCGGTGCTCGGACTCGCCGCCGGCGCGCTGGCGCTCACGCGCGAGAACGCGCTGGTGCTGGTGGTGGTGCTCGCGGCGTGGATCTGGTTCGCCGCGCCCGCCGGCCGCCTCGGACGCGCCCGCGCGCTGGCGACCTTTGGCACCGGCGTCGCCCTCGTGCTCACGCCGGTGGCCGCGCGCAACTTCACGGTGAGCGGCGAGGTGCATCTCACGACCTCGCAGTTCGGCCCCAACTTCTACATCGGCAACAACGCCGGCGCCGACGGCTCCTACCAGTCGCTGCGCTTCGGCCGCGGCTCCCCGGAGTTCGAACGACTCGACGCGACCGAACTGGCCGAGCGCGCGACGGGCCGCACGCTCACGCCGGGCGAGGTGTCGTCGTACTGGACCGGCCGCGCGGTGTCGTTCATCACGAGCCAGCCGGGCGCCTGGCTGGCGCTGATGGCCCGCAAGACCGCGCTGCTCGTGAACGCGGCGGAGGCGGTGGATACCGAGAGCCAGGAGTCGTACGCCGAGTGGTCGTGGCCGCTGCGCCTGCTCGGCTGGCTGATGCACTTCGGGGTGCTGGTGCCGCTGGCGCTCTTCGGGGTCTGGGCCACGTGGGACGACCGCCGCCGGCTGCTGGTGTTCCACGCCGTCGCGCTGGCCCTTGCCGCCTCCACGATCGCGTTCTACGTCTTCGCGCGCTACCGCTATCCGTTGGTGCCGATCCTGGTGCTCTTCGCGGCGGCAGGACTTGCCGCGATCCCGCGCCTGCGCACGACGGTACCGCGTCCGCGGCTCATCACCGCCGGCGTGGCCGCGGTGGCCGTCGCCGGCCTCTGCCATCTGCCGTTGCTCTCCTCCACGCGCAGCCGCGCCATCACCGAGACCAACCTGGGCGCCGCGCTCTACGAAGCCGGCCGGCACGACCAGGCCATCACGCACTACCAGCGGGCGATCGCCGTGCAGCCCGACTACGTGCCAGCCTTCAACAACCTCGGCGTGACGCTGCGCGCCGCCGGCCGCACCGACGACGCCATCCGCACGTATCGCGACGGGCTGGCGCTGCGCGACGACTATCCCGACCTCCACTACAACCTCGCGAATGCGCTGCTGGCGGTGCAGCGTCCGGATGAAGCGGCGACACATCTGCGCAAAGCCGCCGCCGGCACGCCCGACTCGGCCGGCGTCCACAACAACCTCGGCATGGCGCTAGCCGAGAAAGGAGAGTTCGCCGAGGCGGCGCTGGCGTTTGAACGCGCGACGCTGCTCGACCCGGGCTCGTCGAAGGCGCACCGCAACCTCGGCAACGTGCTGGCCACGCTCGGCGACGACGTGCGGGCCTACCAGCACCTGACGCGGGCCGCGAGCCTGCCGTCGGCCGAGGCCGAGGCCCACTACGACCTTGGCGTGTTTCTGCTCGAACGCGAGCGCAACAACGAGGCGGTCACGGCCTTCACCGCCGCCATCGCCACCCAGCCGGGCTACGCCGAAGCGCACAACAACCTGGGTATCGCGCTGGGGTCGCTCGGCAATCTCGATGGCGCGATCGCGCAGTTCGAGACGGCGTTGCGGCTGGCCCCCGGGTTCGACGACGCGGTGCGCAACCTTGCCACCGCGCGCGCTGCCCGCGTGCCCTGACCCCTCCCCCCTCCCCCTTGACGCCCCACGAAGACGGGCGTAGTCTCCCGACGCACTCGTTTGTCACCACTTGTAATTCAGCTGGTACAGGGTCGCCCATGCGCGACCGGGAGGACGGGATGTCGCACTCGCTTCGAATCACGGTCGCGGCGTTGATCTGGCTGTCGCTGCTGCCGGCAGCGGCCCTGGCGCAAAGCTCGATCACCGGAGTGGTCCGGGACTCGTCGGGAGGCGTCCTGCCGGGCGTGATGGTGGAAGCGGCGAGTGAGGCGCTGATTGAGCGGGTCAAATCGGCCATCACCGACGACCAGGGGCTCTACCGACTGGTCGATCTGCGGCCCGGCACCTACACGGTGACCTTCGCGTTGCCCGGCTTCAACAGTTTCAAGCGCGACGGCCTGCAACTGCCTGCGGAGTTCACCGCGACGGTGAACGCCGACTTGAAGGTCGGCGCACTCGAAGAGACCATCACCGTCACCGGCGCCTCGCCGGTCGTCGACGTGACCACCGCAGCGCGCGCGCAGATCCTCGACCGCGAAGCGATCGACTCGATCCCGACCGGGCGCAGCATTCAGGGTATGGCGCAGCTTGTGCCCGGCGTGAGCCTCAACCTGCCCGACACCGGCGGCGCCCGCGCCATGCAGCAGACCTACATGACAGTGCGCGGCATGACCACGGCCAACACCACCATGCTGGTCGACGGCATGCTCGTCAACGGCCTGCAGGGTGATGGGGCCGTGCAGAGCTACTTCAACGACGCGATGAACCAGGAAGTGAGCATCCAGACCAGCGGCATCTCGGCCGACACGTCGGCCGGCGGCGTGCGCATGAACATGATTCCCCGCGAGGGCGGCAACCGCTTCGCCGGCGACTACAAGGTCTCGTACCGCCCCGGCACCTGGCAGTCGAGCAACCTCACCGGCCGTCACGTCGAGCGCGGGCTCTCGGCCGGTAACGCCATCGACCGCATCTTCGACACCACGCTGTCGATCGGCGGGCCGATCCTGAAGGACCGAGTGTGGTTCTTTGCCTCAGGCCGCTATTACACGGTGAACAACTACATCGCCAACACTGTCAAGGACGACGGCAGCCGCGGCCTCGACGACCAGTTCATCAAGAGCGGCCTGGCCCGCCTGACGTGGCAGATCTCGTCACGGCACAAGCTCTCCGGCTATTTCGACGAGGTCGACAAGTATCGCGGCCACGACATGCAGAGCAACGAAGACCCGGAGACGGCGGCGCTGCGGTGGTTCTCGCCGGCGTACCACACTGGCTCGATCAAGTACACATCCACCCTGACGAACTCGCTGCTGCTGGAGGCGGGCTACTCGCGTAACCTGGAGTACTACACGAACAGCTATCAGGAAGGCGTCGAGCAACCGCGCGGCACCGCCGCATGGTTTGCCGGAGCATCCCGACTGGAGAGCGATCTCGGTGGCCGCAAGACCGCGGCGTCGCTGCAGCAGACGCAGAGCCCAGAGCGGCACGCCGTGCAGGCGTCGCTCTCGTACTTGTGGGGCGCGCATAGCTTCAAGGGCGGCGTCCAGATGACGTGGGGGGACTTCTGGCACACGATCGATGTCAATGCCGACCTCACCCAGCAGTACCGCAGCAACGCCACCGGCGTGCGCTTCAGTGTGCCCGACAGCGTCGTCATCCGCAACACGCCGCTCAAATACGGCGAGCGCCTCAACCGCGACCTCGGTTTCTACCTGCAGGACTCGTGGCGCCTCAATCGTCTGACCCTCAACGCCGGCGTGCGCTGGGAACAGATCAAGGCGCAGGTGCTGGCCGCCGAGTCGCCGGCCGGACGCTTCGTGCCGGCGCGGTCGTTCTCGGCGATCGAGAACCTGCCGAACTGGACCGACTGGGCACCCCGGTTCTCGGCCGTGCTCGACGTCTTCGGCACCGGCAAGACGGCGCTGAAGTACTCGCTCAACCGCTACAACCAGATCCGCACCACCGGCATCGCCACCAACTACAATCCGCTGCTGTCGCAGACGGCCACGCTGCCGTGGCGCGACGCCAACGGCAACGACATCGCGGAAGGCGACCGTGGCTGCACCGGGTATCCGCGGGTCGGCTGCGAGATCGACTTCTCCGCCCTGTCGCCGAACTTTGGCCTCGCCGCGCTCAACGAGTTCGGCGACTATCCGCGTACCTGGAACCTCGAGAACGGCCTCGAGCTGCAGCACGAGGTCCTGCCAGGTTTCTCGCTCTCGGCGGCGGTCTTTCAGGGCTCGTTCCGCAATCTCACGACCACCTTCAACCAGTCGTGGTCGGTGGCCGACTACACGCCCTACACGTTCTACAACCCGGTCGACGGGCAGCCGTTCGAGGTCTTCGCCCGCAGTCTTGCCGCGCAGGCGCGGCCGACGCGCAATCTCGACACCTTCGACCCCGAGCGCCGGCGCCAGTACCAGGCGCTCATGACCAACCTGACGTGGCGGATCCCCGGCGGCGGCCAGCTGTTCGGCGGCTTCACGATGGAGCGCGAGCGCCAGAGGGCCTGTACCGCGCCTGACGATCCCAACTACATCGCCACGGGAAGCACCACCAACTACACGACGCAGGCGCTCTGCGACGACTTCAGTATCGACATCCCGTGGAAGCACCAGTTCAAGCTTTCGGGCACCCGCAACATCGGCTGGGGCTTTGAGCTGAGCATGGCGTTGCAGAGCAACCAGAGCCCGACGAGCACGCGAGTGATGAACGTGACGCGCGGCGTGACGCGCTACCCGGCCGGCTGTCCGGCGCCGTGCCCTGGCGGTCAGATCATCATGCCGACGGGCACCTTCGGCCAGGGATCGCTCATCGTGTTCCTGGAGTCGGAGCGGTCGACCTTCGTCGAGCGGATCAATCAGCTCGACTTCAAGCTGTCGCGGCGCTTCCAGGTCGGCCGCGTGCAGCTGCTGCCAGTCGTCGAGGTGTTCAACCTGAACAACTCGGACGCCATCATCAGCTACGTCACGACCAACGCGCTCAGCGCCTCGTATCTGGCGCCGAATTCAATCATGCAGGGCCGCATGCTGGGCGTCGGCCTGACCACACGCTGGTAACCACTGAGCGGCAGCGGTCCGGGGCCGACGAGCACCGGACTGCCGCCCTCGACGGGCACGGCGGCTGACATTCAGTCGCGCTTGCGCGGGCGTTGGCCTTCTGACACGCTCAGCGCAGGAGGCGACCATGGCTTCGCTCGACGATCTCCCGCTCGACACCCGGCAGCGGGAGGCATCGGAGATGGCGCCCTCCGCTCCGTCCCCCCCAGGGCCGAGGGTGGTGTTGTGGGCCGTGCTGGTAGCGCTCGTGCTCGGCGCGGGCCTCTGGTACTACCTGTCACACCAGCGCGCCGGCGACGCGGCCACAAGCGGCGCGGCGCCACCTCCGTCCACGGCGGCGACCTTGACAGAGCCAGCACTGGCCGTTGCCGAGCTGCCGCCGCGCGCCGAGATGGATCCGTATGTGCGCACGCTGTTGGCGACGCTCGGCTCCCATCCCGAACTGCTCAAGTGGCTGGCCACCGATGACCTCGTGGGCGCGATGGCGACCGCCATCGATCGGCTGGCGCAGGGGCAGTCGCCGGCTCGCGACCTTGCAGTACTCAGGCCCGCGCAGGGCTTCGCCGTGGCCCGCCGCAGCAACGTGACGGGGATCGACCCGGCGACCCACGCCCGTTTCAGTCCGCTCGTCGCGGCGGTGACCGCCGTGGATCCGGGGGCGCTGGCCGCGGCATTCACGACCATCCGCCCACGGCTCGAAGAAGCCTATGTCGCGCAGGGTCATCCGGAGGGCGGCTTCGACGAGGCCGTGCGCAAGGCCATCGAGGTGGTGGCGTCGACGCCCGACGTGCCGGCCGATGCCGCGCTCGTGCCTGGTGTGGGCGGCTACGCGTTTGCGGACCCGGCATTCGAACGGCTGCCGGCGGCGCAGAAGCACCTGCTCCGAATGGGCCCCGACCACGCACGACAGGTGCGGGACGCGGCGCGCCGGTTCGGGGCCGCGCTGGCCTCGCAAACAGCCGCCGCCACGCGCTAGGGCGGCTCGATTGGAGCCGGGTCCCGGCACATCGATTCCGTGCCGCCGTCGGAGATGACGGCGAAGGGCTGGCCCGGCTCCCGCGTCCGGCCCTACGCAGGCCGTCAAACGCCAGCGGGGGCGAGTGTCGATTGAAGCGCGGGGCCCCGGGCGGTGCTGCGCGACGTGCCGCGCACGTCGCCGCTGTGCCTGAACAC
>JANNIB010000429.1:0-3471 GCA_031404695.1 Acidobacteriota bacterium | reverse complement strand
GGTCTACGTCCTCGCCGTGGTGGTCATCCTCACCGCGGGTGGTCTATCGGTGCCGATCGCGAATCAGCGGATCGCATTCCGCACCGTGGGCTATTCGCTGCATCCGCTGCTCTACGGATGGATCGCCTACGCCTGGCACACCCATCGCCAGGGACGCTGGGACATCAGGCGGCTGGCAGCGGAGGATCCGCGGCTGCGGCCGTTCATCCTGTGGTTCGCAGTGCCAGTCACCGTGTGGCTCGCGTCGCCCCACCCCAATCACATCAAGGACCTGGTGTACCTCGTCATCAACGTCCCGATGGGACCCGGCTCGACGCAACTGGGCCTCGCCGCCTACCTGACAGCCGTTCGCGCCGACTACTTCGCCCACCCTGCGGTGTTCGTCGTGGCATTGGGTGTCTTCCTGAGTGCCGCCGCGCGCTACCGGAGCCAACCACCTCTCGTGCGCCTGCTGATCGTCACGGCGGTGCTGCAGTTGGCCATGGTCACGGCCCACCACACACGTGACTCGCGCTTCCTGCTGCTGGCGATGCCGCCCTTCTGGATCGTCAGCGCCCATGAGCTGAGCGGCTGGCTCGCACGACGGCAGCCGCGCGTCGCGACGACCGCGGCGGTCGTGACCCTGTGCGCGGCCGTGGCCGGCGCCTACGCCGTGACATCGGCCCCCGTCTTCCGGCGCATAGCGGTCGAGCACTACGTGGCGAGCGCAGCGCTCACCGACGCCCTCTCCGAGATGCGCTCCATGCTTCCGCGTGAGGGCGACATCGCGGTGATCGGGAGACGCGACAACGTGTCTCCGAGCCTGATGAAGTGGCAGCTGGGTCCGCCGAGTGGGCAGCGCCAGTTCCCTCAGGAGATCACGCGCGAGGCCGACCTTCCGCGCCTCGATACGGCGGCCATGGTCGTGCTGATCGAGCCCTCAGAAGTCTCAACCATCGACGCCACGGAGCGCGTGATGGCTCACGTCGATGCCGGCACACTGGTGCCGACACGGGCGTTTTCGGTCACGGACATTGGCGTCTCGATCCGAGTGTTTCTGCGTGCAGGTCGAGACTGACCGCACGCCCACCCACGAGCATGCTCGCTACCCCACTTACTGAATCGGGCTTGAGCCGCGTTCTGCGGCTGTCGCTCACTGGCCTCGCCCTCCTGTTCTGGGGCGCGGCACTGGGCGCGGTGCTGGGACACGGCATACAGTTGTCGCTCGGCCCGGTCCGGATTTCGGTCCAGGATGCTTCCCGCGCGGCCTTTCAGGCAGCCCTTGTGACGGCGGCCGCGCTGGTGTGCTGGCGCGTCACAGCGCGCCGCAGGTTCGCAGTCGTGACGACGGTCGCCCTCGTGATCGTGACGGGCGTCATGGACTCGGCGCCCCGCCGAGTGGGCGATGGCACCGAATACATGGCCATGACCCTGCACATGGCTGACGGGCACGGGCCGTCGTTCGACGAGGCGGCCTTGCAGCGGTCGACGTCCCGCCTCGAGGCTCTGGGCTGGCTGGACGGCACATCGCTGACGGGGCTCATCACGACCGCCGACGGCCGTTGGGAGTTCCAGCACTTCTGGCTGTACTCCGCCATCGTGGCGCCGTTCGCGAGCGCCATGTCGGTGGTGGGCGCACACCCCAACGTCGCATTCACACTAGTGAACGCGGCCATGCTGCTGGCGCTCGTCTGGCTGTTGGGCCACCGCGGGAACCATCTTCTGGCGCTCCTCGTCGGCATCGGACCCGTGGTCTGGTGGGTCGACAAGGCCCACTCCGAAGTGTTCATGGTGTCGGCGATTGGTGCGGCCTGCCTTCTCGCGGATGAGCATCGGAGGTGGGGATTCTGGGCCGCCGCACTTGCTGCCGCTCAGAACCCGGCAGCGCTCGGCCCTCTGGTGGCGCGCGCCGGTTCCCTCGGCGCATCCCGCAACGCCAGCCGCGGTGACTATCTCGCGCTGGCGGGCGGCGCGGCGATTGCCGCAATCTATCCGGCGTATTACCTCCTCAGGACCGGTCGGCTCTCACCGCTCCTTCATCCCGAAGGCCCTCACTGGCCGGGCCTTCGCGCCCTCCTCACGCCCCTCATCGATCCCAATGTCGGCCTGTTGCCGTTCGCGCCGATCTACTGCGTGTTGGTCGCCGCCGGCTTCATGGCCCAATCGGCCCGGGCGCGACTCGTCACGGTGAGTACGCTGGGCCTGCTCCTGCTGGCCGCGGCACAGGCCGAGAACGTCAACCACGGCGGAACGCCGGGAATGAGCCGCTACGCGCTGTGGCTCTTCGCCGCGGGCCTCCCGGCCGCCGCGGTATCCGCCCGCCGGCTCCAGGAGGTGCCCCTTGCGGCGGTCGTGGTGATCGGGACAACCGCGGCCCTGACCTGGGGTGCCTTTCGCCCGGTCCTCGACGACGGTCGTGCCCTTCGGTCAACGCCGCTGGCCGACGAGTTGTGGAGGCGCTGGCCAGGACTCGACAACCCAGTGCCTGAAGTGTTCGCGGAACGCACTAGCGGTCGTGACGGCGCCGCGCCGGTACCCGCGACGGACGCGCGGTGCCGGAAGGTGTTGACCGTCGGTACTGGTGCCGAGGCCCTCTTCCCATTTCCGTGCGAGCCCGTCCCCGCCCCGCCGGCGTGCAACGCGGCCACGGCGCTCTGCTACGTGAACGCCGGCACATTCGCAGCCGTGCCCACACAGAAAGGCTTCGCTGGCCGCGCGATCCCAGAACGGGCGTGGACGGTCTCGACGCGTGGTCGACTTGCCGACGTCGGCGTTTCCCTTGGAGACGACCTGCGCACGGAACGCCTCGGCCGCGCGCGCGAGGTCGTGACGGGGACGGGTGTCGACTACCTCTGGATTGTCGAGGGCCGCCGCGGCACCGCGATCTGGGTCTATCCGCTGGCCGGGCGTCGCCCTGAACTGACCGTCAGGTTCGCCAGCGGCGCAACCGTCGCTGTCCAGGACGCCGAATCGCGCGCCGAGCTTCAGCGGGCCGACCTGCCACCTGGCGAGCATCAGCTACGGCTGAGCGCAGAGAGACCCGTCCTGGTCGTCGTGACCATGCCTGACGGCAGTACGCCTGGCGCCGCGTGAGTGTAACCTTCGGCGAGTTGGACCCCTGCCCGAAGCAGAGACCCGCTGCGGCCAGCTGACTCCGCGGGTCCAATGCACTATGCAAGGGTTGCGTGTCGAGAATCCCTCGATCGACGCCTGTTGTCGAAGAAACCGACCAGGGAACCGCAGTTCTGCTCGCCGAACAGTGACCGTGTGCGCCGACGACCGGGTCCCTGTGGTCCCGCGAGTCGTCGTAACGCCTTGGTCAGTATTCACCGAGCACGGGTGGTCAGTACTTGCGGGTTCCGAAAATTCTGGCACCAAATCTTCCGGAAATTCTGGCACCACCGGCCACGGCCGGCGGCGCTAAGAATCCCCGACGCCCCAGCCGTGTGTGGGGCAAGGGGGGAGGATGTTGGGCATGCTCAAACGACATGA
>JANNIB010000428.1:0-16568 GCA_031404695.1 Acidobacteriota bacterium | reverse complement strand
GTGACGGCGACCACGCTGGAATCGACCTCGCCGCTGCTGCGCACGCGCCTGGCGGCGCTGGCCGCGTCACCGACGCCGGAGGCGCACCTCGACGTCGCAGGCGCCTACGCCAGCTACGGTGTGCACGACCGCGCTTACGATCATCTGGCGGCCGGTCTCGTGCGCTACCCGCGGCATGGCGGCCTGCATGACGCGGTGGCGCGGCTGTGGCGCGACTGGGGGCTGCCCGAACGCGCCCTTCGCCACGCCCACCTGGCCGTGCGCTATGGCCCCGACTCGGCGGCGGCGCACACCACGCTGGGTTCGGTGCTCTGGGCGCTCGCCTCGCGCGACGACGCCGCGCAGCAGTTCGCCCGCGCCTTCGCGCTCGACCCGTCGGCCACCTACACCAGGCGCAACTGGTGCACGGCGGTCGCGGCGCTCGGCCGTCCGCGGCCCTTCGCGTGCGACCTGGCCGGGGCGGCGCCCGCACCGCACCCGGAGCCGCCGCGATGAAAGCGCCCGCCGCTGCCCCGCCGCGCCCGGAGCTGCCGCGCGCGCCGCTGACGGTGGAAGAGACCGGCCTGACGGTCGATCTCCTCCAGCAGCTGGTGCTCAAGACCCTGCACATCACCGGCGAGCAGAGCGCCGCGGCGCTCTGTCTGCGCCTTGGGGTCGTGCATTCAGTGCTCGAACCGGTGCTGCAGCACCTGAAGCAGTCGTATCTGTCGGAGGTCTGGGGCGGCGGCACCCTCGGCGGCCCGTCGTATGTCTATCGGGTCACCGACGCCGGCCGCGACCGCGCCACCATGGCGCTCGAGCAGAGCCAGTACATCGGCGCGGCGCCGGTGCCGTTCACGCAGTACGCGGCCTACATGCACGCCTACGCGCAGGCCGCCTTCACGGCGGTGACGCGGGCCACGGTCGAACAGGCGTTCTCGCATCTGGTGCTCAGTCAGCGCGTGCTCGACCAGCTCGGTCCCGCGGTCAACGGCGGACACTCGCTGTTTGTCTACGGCCCGCCGGGCAATGGCAAGACCGTGATCTCGCAGGCCATCTCGCGCCTGCTCATCGGCGATGTCGCCATTCCGCACGCCATCGACTTCGATGGCCACCTGGTGCAGGTGTTCGACCCGGCCGTCCATGAGCCGCTGCCGGTGGAGGACGCCGACTCGCTCGACCGCGGCGCCGCCGGCAACGACGCCCGCTGGCTGCGCTGCGCCCGGCCGCTCGTCACGGTGGGCGGTGAGCTGACGCTGCAGTCTCTGGAACTGGCCTACAGCTCGGCGTCGCGGCTGTATCAGGCGCCGGTGCAGCTGCTGGCCAACGGCGGTGTCCTCGTCATCGACGACTTCGGCCGTCAGCGCTGCTCGGTCGTCGACCTGCTCAACCGCTGGATCACCCCGCTCGAAAGCCGCACCGACTACCTCACGCTGCAGTCGGGCCAGAAGATGCCGGTGCCGTTCGTGGTGCTGGTCGTTTTCGCCACCAACATCCAGCCGGCGGACCTGGTGGACGAGGCGTTCCTGCGCCGCATCCACTACAAGGTGTTCGCCGAGAACCCGTCGGCCGCCGACTTCAAGCGGATCTTCGAGCGGTGCTGCCGCGAACGCGGCCTCGCCTACGATGACGCGATGGTCGATCACCTCATCACCGACTTCTTCCGCCGCCGCGGCATCGCCCTGCGCGGCTGCTACCCGCGCGATCTCATCGAACATGCGCTCGCCATCGCCGACTACCTCGGCAGCGGGCGCGCGCTGTCGGACGAACGCCTGCTCGACGCCTGCGCCAGCTACTTCCTCGACGAGCAGAGCGTCGGCCAGGTCTGATGTCCCGGCCGATGCCCGCTCGCCCTGTTGCGGCACTCCTCACGCTGGCGCTGGCCATCGCGCTTGCACCGGGCCCGGTGGCGGCGCAGACGAGCGGCGTCCGCATCACCTCACCGCTCGGCCGCACCGGCGTGCCGGGCGTCATCCGCGTGGTGGCGCAGGTGCAGACCGACGCCGCACGCGGGGTGGTGCCGGTGCACTTCTTCGTCGACGGGGTGTCGATCGGCGACGACCTCGACGGCCCTCCGTACGTGGTCGAGTGGGAGGACGCCAACCCCTACGAAGCCCGCGAGATCCGCGTCGACGTCGAGGACGGCCGGGGCGGCGTGGTGAGCGACACGGTGAGGCTGCCGGCGCTCGAGGTCATCGAGGAGACCAGCGTGTCGTCGGTGCTCATCGAAGCCACCGTGCTCGACGAGCGCGGCCGCTACGTCTCGACGCTCGGCAAAGACGACTTCCGGCTGGCCGAGGACGGCGTCGCCCATGCCCTCGACATGGTGCAGCTGCAGACGCTGCCGACCACCTTCACGCTGCTCATCGACGCCAGCCAGAGCCTGCACCGGCGCATCGACATGGTGAAGGCGGCGGCCCGGCGCCTCGCCTCGCGTCTGCGTCCGGGCGATCACGTGATCGTGGCGCCCTTTCGCACCACCGTCGAGTCGACGACCGGCCCCACCTCCGACGCCCGGACCATCACCGACGCCATCGACGCCATCAACGCGCGCGGCGGCACCGCCATCCTCGACGCGCTGGCCACGGTGCCCGAGATGTTCGCGCACGTCGAGGGCCGGCACGTGGTCGTGCTCCTGACCGACGGCTACGACGAGCGCAGCGCCACCTCCTACGAAGACGCGATGACCGCGTTGCAGCGCCTCCAGGCGACGGTCTACGTCGTCGGCATCGGCGGCGTCGCCGGCATCTCGCTGAAGGGCGAGACGCTGCTCAAGCGCGTCGCCGCGCAGATGGGCGGGCGGGCCTTCTTCCCCATTCGCGAGGAACAGTTGCCCGACGTGCACACGGCCGTGGCCAGCGATGCCTTCCATCGCTACGTCATCAGCTACACGCCGCAGAAGCAGGATGCCGACGGCTCGTTCCGCGCCATCGCGCTGACGACGCAGAATCCCACCTACCGCGTCCGCGCCCGTGAAGGCTACTTCGCCCCGAAGCCGCCGCCGGTCAAGCCGACGCTCGAGTTCAGCGCCACCTACGCGCCCGGCGCCACCCAGTCGTTGTCGGCCCGCGATCTCGTCGTCGTCGAAGACGGCGTCGTGCAGGAGATCGAGTCGTTCGAGGAGGCGGTGTCGCCGATTTCGATCGCGATGGTGCTCGATGCCAGCGGCAGCATGCGCCGCGCGCTGCCAGTGGCGCAGGCGGCGGCGCGCGCCTTCGTCACCTCGCTTCGGCCCACCGACCCGCTGGCGCTGGTGCGCTTCGCCGATCGCGTGGTGGTCGAACACGAGTTCTCGGAGCGGCGTCAGACCACCACCGAGGCCATCGATCGGCTGCAGGCAGTCGGCGGCACCGCGCTCTGGGACGCCCTGCACGACTCGATGCTGTTGCTGAAGCAGCGCACCGGCCGCCGCGCCGTCGTGCTGCTGTCGGACGGCCGCGACGAGAACAACCCGGGCACGGCGCCGGGCAGCGAGCACACGCTGGCCGAGGTGCTGGCACTCGTGCGCGAAACCGACACCGTCGTCTACGCCATCGGTCTGGGCGCGAATGTGGACCGCCCGGCGCTCGAACGCATCGCGCAGCTGTCGGGGGGCACGGCGACGTTTCCACTCGAGGCCACGGCGCTCGAGGGCGAATATCAGCGAGTGGTGGAGGCCCTGCGCCAGCGCTACGTCGTCGGCTACACGTCCACCAACTCGACGCGCGACGGTGGCTGGCGCAATGTGGTCGTGGCGGCCAGGCCCGGCGGGGTCACCATCCGGAGCGCCGGCGGCTACCGGGCGCCGATGCGCGCCGTGCCGCCGCAGTAGCACGCTCAGCGCGTCTTGATGAGCTGCAGGAACTCGCCGCGCGTCCGCGGGTCGTCGTGGAAGACGCCCAGCATGGCGCTGGTCACGGTCGTGGACTGCTGCTTCTCGACGCCGCGCATCGCCATGCAGAGGTGCGTGCCCTCGCAGACCACGGCGACGCCCAGCGGCTGGATGGTCTCGCGGATGGTCTCGGCAATCTGGTTGGTCATGCGCTCCTGGAGCTGCAGGCGCCGTGCGAACATGTCCACCAGCCGCGGCACCTTGCTCAGGCCGATGACCTTGCCGTTGGGGATGTAGGCGACGTGGCACTTGCCGAAGAACGGCAGCATGTGATGTTCACATAGACTGTAGAAGTCGATGTCGCGCACGATGACCATCTCGTTGTAGTCGACCGTGAACAGCGCGCCGTTGATGACATCGGTGACGTTGGTGCGATAGCCGCTGGTGAGGTATTCCAGCGACCGCGCGACGCGTTCCGGCGTCTTCAGCAGGCCCTCGCGGGCAGGGTCCTCCCCGATGCCGGCCAGGAGACGCGTGATGAGATCCTGCATGTTCGTATCTTACCTTGCCGTTCTGACGCTCCTGGCGGCGCCGGCGGTTCCAGGCGCCGCAGCGCAGGCACCGGCCGCTGCGGAGGCCTCAGGTCCAGACAGCCTCTACCGCGAGCGCGAACGCGCGCCGAAGGCGCTGGCGGCGGAGAAGATCTGGGCCAGCCGCGTCGCCGCAAGCGGCGCCGACTTCGAGGCCGCGTGGAAGCTCGCCCGCGCGCGCTACTGGCTCGGCACCAATGGCGGGGGCACCGCGGACGCGAAGAAGCGCTGGCTCGAAAGCGGCATCACCGCAGGACGTCTGGCGATGACGGCGCGGCCCACGGCCGTCGAAGGCCATTTCTGGATGGCCGCCAACATGGGCGCCCTCGCCGATGCCCACGGGCTGCGCCAGGGCATCCGCTACCGCGCGCCGATCAAGGAAGCCCTCGAGAAGGCACTGGCGTTGCAGCCGTCGTATCTCGACGGCTCTCCAGACCGCGCGCTCGGCCGCTGGTACTTCAAGGTGCCCGGGCTGTTCGGCGGCGACGTGCGCAAGTCGGAGGTGCACCTGCGCAAAGCGCTCACCTACAAGCCCGACAGCATCATCTCGCTGCTGTTCCTGGCCGAGACGCTCGTCGAGCTCGACAAGACGGCAGAAGCGCGAACGACGTTGCAGGCCGCGCTCGACGCCACGCCCGATCCGGAGTGGGCGCCGGAAGACGCCGCCTTCAAAACCCAGGCCCGAAAGCTGCTCGCCTCACTCGCCCGTATTCCCTGATCGCCGAGTGGTCAGGTCAGTACTTGTAGAAGCCCTGGCCGCTTTTCCTGCCGAGATGCCCGGCCAGGACCATCCGCTTCAACAGCGGCGGCGGCGCGAAGCGGGTCTCGCGGAACTCGTCGAACAGGATGTTGGCGATGAAATACGTGGTGTCGAGGCCCACGAAGTCGAGCAGCGTGAACGGCCCCATCGGATGCCCGCACCCGAGCTTCATCGCGGTGTCGATGTCCGCCACGGTGCCCAGCCCCTGTTCATAGCCGCGCACGGCGTCGAGCAGGTACGGAATGAGCAGGCGGTTCACGATGAAGCCGCCGCGATCGGGCGCCGACACCGGGTCTTTGCCGAGCTGCTGAGCGAACGCGAGGAGCGCCTGGTGGGTGTGGTCGCTGGTCGTGAGCGCGCGGATGACTTCCACCAGCTTCATCAGCGGCACCGGGTTGAAGAAATGCAGGCCGCCGAACTTGTCCGGCCGCCGGGTCGAGGCGGCCAGTTCGGTCACGCACAGCGACGAGGTGTTCGAGGCCAGCAGGCACTCGGGGCCGACGACCGCTTCGACCGCGGCGTACGCCTGGCGCTTGGCGTCGACGTTTTCGACAATCGCCTCGATGACCAGGTCGCAGTCCTTCAGGTCGCCGTACGAGGTGGTGCCCGACAGGTTCGCCAGGATGCGGGCCTTCTCGTCGGCCGTCATCTTGCCCTTCTCGACGCCACCGGCGAGAAACGTCTCGATGCGGGCGAGCCCTCTGGCGAGCACCGCGTCGTTCACCTCGAGCACGATCGTGCGACAGCCGGCCCCTGCCGACACCTGCGCGATGCCCGCGCCCATCAACCCGCAACCGAGCACGCCAATCGTCTGCATGGTGCCGTCCTTGTCCGCAGTCCCTGATCCCTGATCCCTGATCCCTACGAGATCACCTCAATCCCCATCGCCATCCCCAGGCCGCCGCTCACGCAGAGCGTGGCGATGCCGGTGGACTTCCCGCGCCGCCGGAGTGCGTGCAGCAGGGTCACGATGAGGCGCGTGCCCGTGCACCCAATCGGATGGCCAAGGGCGATGGCGCCGCCGTTGACGTTCAACCGGTCGCTTTCGATCGGCACCTCGCGGAGCACCGCCAGCACCTGCGCCGCGAAGGCTTCGTTCAGCTCCACCAGATCGACGTCGGCCGCCCGCATGCCGGTGCGCGCCTCCAGCGTGTGCAAGGCCGGCACGGGCCCGATGCCCATCAGGCGTGGATCGACGCCGGCACTGGCCCAGCCGCGAATCCGGGCCAGCGGCGTCAGACCGCGCTCGGCCGCCCAAGCGGATGAGGCCAGCACCACGGCGGCGCCGCCGTCGGTGATGCCCGAGGCCGAACCGGCGGTGATGATCCCGGGCTGCCCTTCCACCATCGGGAAGGTGAGCGGCAGCTTCGCGAGGCTCTCGAGCGTGGCGCCGGCGCGCGGATGTTCGTCGGCGGTCACGGTCACGGTCGCGCCACGGGCGCTCACCTCGACCGGCGCGATCTCGGCGGTGAAATGTCCGGCCGCGATGGCGCGTGCGGCCTTCTGCTGACTGCCGAGGGCGAAGCGGTCGCTGTCCTCGCGCGTGATGCCGTACTGGCGGGCGAGCACTTCGGCGGTCTCGCCCATGATGAGCCCCGACAGCGGGCACGAAAAGCCGTCGCGGTACATCGCGTCGACGAAGGCGAAGTGCCCCATCTTGTGGCCCCACCGCGCATCGGCGGCGTCCACCAAGTACGGCATGCGGCTCATCGACTCGATGCCGCCGGCCACGACGACCTCGGCCTCGCCGAGCAGGATGCTCTGCGCGCCGGTGGCGATCGCCTGCAGGCCCGACGCGCAGGCTTTGTTGATCGTCTGGGCCGGCACGGTGACGGGGAGTCCCGCCTTCACCGTCACCTGGCGCCCCGGGTTCGGACCGGAGCCCGCCTGACGCCCGTGGCCGATGAGCACTTCCCCGACGTCCCCTGCGGCGACGCCGGCCCATTCGAGGGCCGCTCTGACGGCCGCCGCGCCGAGGTCGGCCGGGTGGACGTCCCTGAAGGCCCCGCCGTAACGCCCGATCGGCGTGCGCGCGGCTCCCAGGATCACGACATCTCTCGGAGGCATCGCCGGGATGATATCAAACGAACGTTCAACAACCGGCGGCCCGCCCGACTATCCGGACCGCGGGCCTTTGTGTGCAACCCGCCGCCGTCCGTACGCACTCCTTAGCGCCCCGACGTGACGTGAAGTGTCGCTCGGGGCGTCGGTGCACCGCCCCGGCCCGGGTACGCCGGCAAATTCCCCTGTAATTTCGTCTGGTCGCGCCGATTCCATGGTTGGCTCGCTTCTTGATAAGTGAGTCGGACAGGAACCGAGTGATGCCAGCGACAACCAACATCCACATGAGCCGGTCACTGCGAGTGATGATCGTCGGCGGCGGACCCGCGGTGCTGCCGCGCGTCGAGCCGATGCTGCCGGCCGGGGCGTATGAAGTCGAATTCGTGGGGCTCGAACAGGAGCCCTACGGCTGCATCCTCGATGACACACCCGACCTGCTGGTGCTCTGTCTAAAGATCGAAGACGCCGCGTCGTTCCAGTTTCTCAGCATGCTGCAGATGGATCCGGCTACCCGCCAGCTGCCCGTGCTCACCTACACCACCGAGTCGGAAGGTCAGTCGCTGCCGGGCGTCGACGACGTCACACCGCGGCGCCGCAGCCCGGGCCGCGCTTCGAGCCGGCTCGACCGGCACTGATGTTATAGTCCGCCCGAATGAACGACGACCGCAAACGCGCCCACGAGCGCCTCGACCTGCCCGATCCGGCGACCGGGGAGGTGAAGATCTACCACTCGATGGCGATTCGCCAGTTGAGTGGCGGCGGCGCGCTCATCGAAATCGGCGTGCCGCTGCAGCTCAATTCCCTCCACGACTTCCGCCTGGCGCTGGGCGATCGCTCGGTGGTCGTGAAGGCCCGGGTCGTGCACTCGCACATCAGCACTGTCGCCTCGGTGGGTGTGAGCTATCACACGGGCATCGAGTTCGTGGATGTCTCGGAGCCGATCGCCAGAGTGCTCGCCACCTTCATCGACACGCTGAAACGCCAGCGCACCCCCGCGCCGTAGCGCGTTGATGGCTGGCGTCAGCCGTTCCCGTTGGTCGGCGGCGCGACGGGCCGCCGTGGTCTAGCGCACCTCGGCCGGGCGCCGCTTCTCGTGCATGCTCTCGAGGGCGTCGAACATCTCCGCCGGCACCGAGAAGCCCACCGCGACCGTCTTGCCTTCCCCGCCAAGCTGCAGCGAGTCCACGAACACCCGCATCTCGGGCTTGTTGTCTGCCTGCAGCTTCACCATCGCCATCACGCCGCGCAGCATGTCGCGGAGGTTCTTCGCCGCCTCGTCGTCCTTTGCTTCGGCCTTGAAGGTGCCCGTGAAGCCGCCGTTCAGATGACCGGCCGCCGAGAACCACGACAGGGTCGGCATGCGCTGCTGCAGCTCACCGGGAAGCCCCGTGGTGGCGGCCATGGCGTCGAAGCGGCCCACCGCCCAGGCGTTGTTGCCGTCGAGCTCGCCCACCAGGCGCATGATCTCGGTGTTGGACATCACGTTGCGGCCGGTGCGCCGGGCGTCGATGGCGCCCTGCACGCCGGCTATGCTGCCCACCGCAACCATGCCCGGGGCCACGAAGCCGAGGGCCATCGTGCGGTCGCCGTCGGCGTGTGCAATCACGCGCACACCCTGATACTCGCTGACCTCGCCGCCGTGTTCGCGGGCCAGGCCTTCGATGCGGACCTGGTCGAAGCGGCCGCGGGCGAGCACGAGTGGCTGGCCGTCCTGGTCGCCGCCAGGGGCTGCCGGCAGCAGGGCGCCGACCACCGCATCGATGTCGCGCTCGATATCGACGCCGGTCTTCTCTTCGAAATCGTGCCGCTGCTGGCTGTCGGGGTTGGCGTCCTGCATCCGGCGCAGGCGCTGGCGCAGTTCCGAGGCCATCACTTCCTGGACGTTGGCGTAGCCGACGGCAATCGCATCCGGGGGGACATAGGCCAGGTCTTCGGGACCGGCCTGGTGAGACAGGGCAACCGGCAGCCCGCCCATGTAGGACGCGACGAGGCCAGTCGTAAGTCCGGCGGTCAGGATACCGGCGGCGGTGAGCACGAAGTAGCGGGTCTTCGCGGCCATGTGGGTCTTCCCCCTCTGTTGGAGTATACGGGCCGGGTCCGGGCCAGGTTCAGCCATTCGTCCCAGCCGGTCGCGTCCCCTCCGGGAGCGGCCGGCCCCGTGCGATCGGTCACTGCTCGAGCACATACTCCCGGCGGGCCACGGTGCGCATGGCGAGCCACAGGAAGACCACCAGCATGAGCCCCAGGGCCGTCAGCGCCGCGGTGGCCGAGGTGGTCTGACGGAACAGGCCCTGAATCGCGCTCAGCGCGCTGTCGGCCGGCATCGTATGCGGCACCAGCGCCTGCAGGTGGTGCGCCACGGTGAACTGACGCAGGTAGCCGGGCAGGGCCAGGGCCAGCTGTTCCCAGCCGAAGGCGAAGACCAGGCCGCTCACGAGCGGCCGCTTCAACCGGGCGCCGACGAACGCGAAGACCGCGCCGTAGACGGCCAGCCCGATGCCGAGCAGCGCCAGGTCGAGCACCAGCGACCGGAAGGTGGCGGCCACCTGGGCGAACGGCACGGTCAGGAAATACGTGAGCATCACCGACGGCAGCACCACCAGCGACGTGCAGGCGAGGTAGGCCAGGTACTTGCCGAGCAGCACCGCGCCGCGCGGAATCGGCCGCGTGAACAGGTAGGTCAGGGTCTTGTCTTCGACCTCGTCGGCCATCAGCGCCGTCCCGTAGAAGAGGCCCAGCACCGGCACGATGAAACGGATGTAGAGCATCCAGACCATCACGCCGAAGACACTGCTGCCGGCGAGGCGGGCGCCGTTGACCCGCAGGGCCGGCGCCCCGAAGGCCTCCACGACCCGGAAGATGATGGCCAGCAGCACCGGACCGCCAACCACGAGCGCCATGAAGATGGTGCGCCGCGACCACAACATCTCGCCGAACGAGAGCTCGAAGACGCGCCGGGCAGCGGCGGCCGTCGACAGCCTGGCGCGGGGCGCGGCGGTCTCGCTCATTGACGCACCAGATACGAGAAGACGGCCTGCAGGTTGTCGTCGGGCGAGGTCACTTCGGCAATCGCGCCGGCGTCGCCGGAGGCGGCCAGGTCGGTGATCCGCCGGTAGAACGCATCCGGCTGGCGGGTCTCGACGGTGAGCGCGTCGGTCTCGAAGGCGACGCGGGTGACGCCCTCGTCGTGAATCAGGCGCGCCGCCAGCGCCCGCGGGTCGGCGGCCTTGATGTGCACCGTGTGCGGGTGCGTGTCGATGAGCTCGCGGATCTGGTGGACGTTGCCTTCGGCCAGGATCCGGCCGTTCGTGATGAGCAGGATGTTCGAGGTCATGACCTCGATCTCGTGCAGGATGTGGCTCGAGACGATCACATGGCGGCCGCGCTTCGCCCAGTCCTTGACCAGCCGGATGGTCTTGCGGCGCTGCAGCGGGTCCATGCCGGTGAGCGGCTCGTCGAGAATCAGGATCTCGGGGTCGTGCACGAGCGCCTGGGCCAGCTTCACCCGCTGCCGCATGCCCTTACTGTAGGCGCCGATCTTCTTGCCGCCGGCGTCGGTCAGGTCCACCAGGGCCAGGGCGCGGCGCGCCGCCGCGTCGGCATCGGCATCCGACAGGCCATTGAGCTTGACGAGCGCCGTCACCCACTCGAGCCCGGTCATGCGGTCGTAGAAGGCGTCCTGCTCGGGACAGAAGCCGATGCGCGAGAACGCGTCGGGCGTGTCCCAGAGCGAGGTGCCCAGCACACGGATGGTGCCCTGGCTCGGCTTGAGCTGCCCGGTCATGAGCTTCATGAACGTGGACTTGCCGGCGCCGTTGGGTCCGAGCAGACCGGTGATGCCCGGCGGGATCGACACCGTGACATCGTTGAGCCCGCTCACCTGCCCGTACCACTTCGACAGGTGCTCGGCCTGGACGATCGGGGTCACGCCAGCGTCGAGGGCGGCCATCAGCTCACCACCTCGACGGCCCGCACCCGCCGCTCGAGCACGACGCCCGAGCCGACGATGAGACCGATCACCACGGCCGCGGCCATCCACAGCGGCAGGTCGTAACGCAGCGGCAGCCGGAAGATGGCGTCGCCGAGTTGCTCGAGGGCATCGCTCGGCGACAGCCACGCCAGCCAGCTGGCCCCGGTGATACCTCGCACCGCCTGGAAGAGCGCGCCGGTGAAGAAGATGAGGCCCGCATACATGACGCCGACAAAGCGGCTGCTCTTCGAAAGTGACGACAGCGCCAGCATCGTCGATGAGGCCAGCAGCACCTGCGCCAGCGAGTAGAGCGTGATCGCCGGCAGCAGATAGAGGTTGTTCGAGACGAACGTGAACGAGCCGGCAAAGCCGATCTGCACCAGCAGCAGCATCATCGCCGGCAGGAAGGTGACCGCGATGAGCAGCGTGAAGAGCACGGCCATCTTGCCGGCCACGTATTCCCAGCGCGAGAGCGGCTTGGCCAGATAGAGCTGGAGGGCGTTGGCCCGCCGGTCGGCGGCGATGAGCCCGGCGCCCACGTAGATGGTGATGAAGAAGACGAAGACCGCCTGCGTCTCGAGGAACTCGCGGAAGGTCTCGCCCTTCGGCTGCAGGAACGAGGCCTGGGAGTAATTGGCGGCGACGTAGACCTGCACGGCGCGCACGAGAAACGGCGTCCACGCCAGCAGCATCAGCGCCAGGAACTTGCGCTCGGCCAGCACGGTGCGGATGCCGGCGCGGGCGATCACCAGCCAGGCGGCGCCGGTGCGGGCGCGCGAGCCGGCATAGCGCTGATAGCCCTGATCGTGAATGGGCATCTAATCAGCTCCCACGGCGCGGGCGAACGCGTCTTCGAGCGTGGGTACGCTCTGCTTCAGGTGCCGCACCTGCAGGCCGTTGACGGCGGCGAGGCGGAAGATCGGCTCGGCCCCGGCGTCGCCGGGCACGAACACCCGCATGACATCGTCCTCGGTGTCGTGGACCTCGTAGCCGGCCCCGGCCAGCAGCGCCACCATCTGCTCGGCGCCGTCCTTGACGCGCAGCTCGAACACCCGGCCCTGCGGACCGCGCACGGCATCGAGCGCGCCCTGGGTCGCGACGGCGCCCTTGTCCATCACCACCACGTGGTCGCAGGTGAATTCGATGTCGGGCAGCAGGTGCGACGACACGATGAGGTTGACGCCCTTGTTGTGCGCCAGATCGCGAATCAGCTCGAGCATCTCGTCGCGGCCCTTCGGATCCATGCCGTTGGTGGGCTCGTCGAGGAACAGCAGGTCGGGGTCGTGCACCAGGGCCTGCGCCAGCTTGATGCGTTGCTTCATGCCGGTCGAATAGGTCTCGACGTTGCGGTAGCGCGCCTCGCCGAGGCCCACGTAGTAGAGCACTTCGTGGGCGCGCTGCATCGCATCCGCCGGCGGCAGGCCGGCCAGCTGGCCGCAGTAGGCCACAAACGCCACCGCCGACATGCCGGGGATGTGGGCGTCGGTTTCCGGCATGTAGCCGAGGCGGGCGCGGATGTCGAGGGCGGAGGTGGCGACGTCGAGGCCCAGCACCTGCATCTGCCCCTGCGACGGCACGACGAAGCCGAGCAGCGCCTTCAGCATCGTGCTCTTCCCTGCCCCGTTCGGCCCCAGCAGGCCGACCGCGCCGGGCGGGAACGCTGCCGAGACCTCCCGCAGCGCCATCTGGCGCCCGTAGATCACGCTGACGCCACGCAGCTCGACCACGGCGGCGCCGTCGGGCCGGGCGGGGCCGGCGTGGGAGGGGGCAGGCGCCTGCATTCGGTGGTAGATACGAGAGAGCCGCGGACGACGTTCGACCTGGCGGGGTTACAGGGCTCCGCGGAGGCCGAGATCGTCGGCCCGCTCGCGCATGAACGTGATGACGTTGGTGACGTGCTGGTCGAGGGGCAGGCCCACGAGCTCGGCTCCTGCCTTGAGGTGTTCCCGCGGCACGGCCCGGGCGAAGGCCTTGTCCTTCATCCGTTTGATGACCGACGGCGCCTCGAGATCGAGCACGCTGCGGCTGGGACGCACGAGCGAAGCGGCGGTGACGAACCCGGCCATCTCGTCGCAGGCCACCAGCGCCTTCTCGACCGGTGACTCGGGGTGTACGCCGGTGATTTCCCACGCGTGCGCCTGGATGGCGCGCATCACCCATTCGGGATAACCCAGGCTGCGCAGGTGCTCGCAGCCCTTGTTCGGGTGGTCGCCGAGCGTCGGGAAGCGCTCGTAGTCGAAGTCGTGGAGCAGGGCGACCACGCCCCAGTCGTTTTCGTCCTCGCCGGCCAGCCGCGCATAGCCGCGCACCGCGGCTTCGACCGCCAGGGCGTGCTTGCGCAGGCTGTCGCTGGCGGTCCATTCGGTCAGCAGCTGCCAGGCCGCCTGTCTGTCGAGAGCCATCGCCGACATCCTATCCGGCCTGCCGGCCCGGCTGCAGGCGAAATCCGCGTTCGATGACCCCGACGGCGTAGGCATTGACGCCGAGCGCGGCCACCTCCCCCCGCGGCACCCAGCGCGCCTCGGCGGCGTCGTCGCCGGCGGCAAGGGTGCCGCCTCGCGGATGACAGAGGAAGTCCACGATGACGAAGTGATAGCGAATGCGCCCGGCCTCGTCGCGGTGCACGCGGTCGAAGACCTCGATGACGGGCCCGACCTCGACCTCGAGCCCGGTCTCCTCGCGCACCTCCCGTCGCACCCCGTCGGCCAGCGACTCGCCGAGTTCGAGCTGCCCGCCGGGCAGCGACCACTCGCCCTGGCGCGGCGGGAAAGCGCGTTTGATGAGCAGCACCGCGTCGTCCTGGATGACGACGCCGCCCACGGCGGCCACCGGCGCCTGCGGGTATTCGCGCGCCATCGCCGTCAGCCGAGCACGAGCGACGGCACGGCGTTGAGGCGGTCGGTCGCCAGTTCACCGCGTGCGAAGCGGCGCAGCCCGGCCGCCGCGATCATCGCGGCATTGTCGGTGGCGAGCGCCATCGGCGGCACGAACACCGGGAGGCGACGGCTGGCGCCACGCGACGCCAGTTCCTGGCGCAACCGGCTGTTGGCGGAGACGCCGCCGGCCACGCCCACCGCCCGGGCGCCGTGGGCGGCAGCGGCGTCGAAGGTTCGCGTGAGCAGCGTCCGAACGACCACGCGCTGGAAGCTGGCGCACACGTCGGCGATCTCGGACTGCGGCAGCGTCTCGACGCCGAGCGCGGCCTGGCGCGCGCGCACGTGCCGCAGCACGGCCGTCTTGATGCCGCTGAAGCTGAAGTCGAAGGTGCCATCGCGATCGGGCGCATTGCGGTCAGGATGCGTGAGGCGCGTCACCGGCAGGTCCACCGCCTCATCCCGGCCGGTGGCCGCCAGGCGGTCGATGAGCGGTCCGCCCGGGTAGCCGAGCCCGAGCAGCTTCGCGACCTTGTCGTAGGCTTCGCCGGCCGCATCGTCGCGGGTGCGACCGAGCAGACGATAGCTGCCGGCCTCGGGCACCAGATACAGGCTGGTGTGTCCGCCGGAAACGACCAGGACGATGGCCGGCAGGGGCAAGGGCCCGTGGGCCAGCCACAGCGATTCGATGTGCCCGGCGATGTGATTGACCCCCACGAGCGGCAGCCCACGCGCCCACGCCGCCGCCTTCGCGAAGCTCACGCCGACCAGCAGCGAGCCAACCAGGCCCGGACCTTCGGTCACGGCCACGCCGTCGAGCGCGGCCCAGTCCACGCCCGCGTCGGCCAGCGCGCGCTCGACCACGCCGCAGATGTCGCGCACGTGCTGGCGCGAGGCCAGTTCCGGCACCACACCGCCCCACTCGGTGTGAATGGCGATCTGCGAGGCGACGACGTTCGACCGCGTGCGCCAGGCGCCATCGGCCCCGTCTTCGACGACGGCGGCCGCCGTTTCGTCGCACGAGGTCTCGATGCCGAGCACTAGCACTGCGCGCTCGCCAGCGCCTCGAGGTACGGCGGCCGCAGGATGCCGCGTTCGGTCACGATCGCGGTGATGTAACGATGCGGCGTTACGTCGAACGAAGGGTTGCGCACGGCGGCGCCGTCGGGCGTCACCTGCGTGCCGGCCATGTGGGTGACTTCTTTCGCGTTGCGCTCTTCGATGGGAATGCCGTCGCCGCTCGGGGTCGCCAGGTCGATCGTGGACCACGGCGCCGCCACGTAGAACGGGATGCCGTGCGCGTGGGCGATGATGGCCAGGCCGTAGGTGCCGATCTTGTTGGCGGCATCGCCATTGGCAGCGATGCGATCGGCACCGACGACGACCAGGTCGATGCGCTCGCGCGCCATGAGGGCGGCCGCCATGTTGTCGGTGATGACGGTGGTGGGAATGCCGTCTTTCACGAGTTCCCAGGCCGTCAGGCGGGCGCCCTGCAGGAACGGGCGCGTCTCGTCGGCGAACACCGCCACGCGTTTGCCGGCATCGACGGCGCCGCGCACGACGCCGAGCGCGGTGCCGTAGCCGGCCGTGGCGAGCGCGCCGGCGTTGCAGTGCGTGAGGATACGGGCGTCGTCGGGCACCAGCGTCGCGCCGTGGCGACCAATCGCGCGGCAGCTCTCCAGATCGGCGTCGTGAATGGCGTCGGCTTCACGGCGCAGCCGGGCCACGAGTTCCGGCGCCCCCTCCCCTGCCTGCACGCCGGTGGCCAGGGACTGCTTCATGCGCTCGATCGCCCAGAAAAGGTTCACCGCCGTGGGCCGCGTCGCCGCCAGCGTGTCGGCCAGTCGCTGGAAATCGATGGCGAACTGCTTGGTGCCGGTGGCGGAACTGCGCCGGGCGCCGAGCGCGAGGCCCATCGCCGCGGCGACGCCGATGGCGGGGGCGCCGCGAATCACCATCGTCGTGATGGCCTTCGCCACCTCGTTGCCGGTCCGGCAGTGGACGTAGATCTCGCGACCAGGCAGCTTGCGCTGGTCGATCATCACGATGTCGTCGCCGTCCCAGGCGATGGTGGGGAGCATTGGTAGATCCTACTTGTTGGCGAATGGGCTGCGCCCATCCGGTTGTGGGTAAGACCCCCGTTCAAACCGTGCATGCGGATTTCCCGCACACGGCTTACCAGGTGGTCTCGTTCGGGTCGCGGCATTACGCGGCCCCCGGATACTGAATCGTCCCGCGTAGGCGGCAGAGTCCCAAGGTCTCGAAGAAGGGGCGGTGCCAGACGTCGGCCCGTCCGGCGCGGCGCCGCGAGCCCGCCCGCTTCCTCAGCAGGGCGCGCAGGCGGTCCTCGACGTACGGGTCGATCTGGATGAAGGTATCCGCCGCGTTGCCCGTGCGAAAGTACTGCGCCCAGCCACGGAGCACTGGATTCACGTCCGCGATGACGCGGCGGAGATCCTCGTGACATCGCGACCGGGACGTCAGCGCTCGCACACGCGCGCGCACCCGCGTCCTCGCGCGCTGT
>JANNIB010000427.1:0-23450 GCA_031404695.1 Acidobacteriota bacterium | reverse complement strand
CATCGGGGCGCCGGGCCTGAATCACCGCGCCGATCACGGCCAGCAGACCGCCACCCCCGATGGCGGCGACGACGGTAGACACATCGGGCATGACATCGAGAATCTCGAGGGCCGCCGTGGCGTTGCCGGCGATGAAAGCATCGTCATCGAAGGGATGCACGAAGTGCCCGTGCATGCGGTCCGAAGCGTGCGTCTCAACGGTGCGCCAGCACTCGACGTAGGTGGCGCGCACGATCGTGGCGCCGAGCCGTTCGATGGCGCGCACTTTGGTCTCGGGCGCGGTGTCCATTACCAGCACCGAACACGGCGCGCCCACGGCGCGGGCGGCAAACGCCACCCCCTGCGCGGCATTACCGGCGCTCACCGTCCACACGCCGCCGGCCAGTTCCGCCGGTGACAGCTGCCGCACGGCGTTGACGGCGCCGCGCAGCTTGAAGGAGCCAATCGGCTGCAGGCATTCGAGCTTGAGATAGACCTCGACCGGCGCCCCGTCGGGCGTGGTCACGGGCACATGGAGCCGCACGAGCGGCGTGCGCACGACCGCCGGATAGATGGCCGCCGCGGCGTCTTCCACCGCGCTCATCGGGATCTGACGCATGGGTGCCGCGATGGTACCACGGCAGCTTGCACCGTCGGCCGCGGCCCCATCACGCCGCGTAGAATGCGGTCGGCGGAGGTGGGCATGACGGCGACGCGACGAATGGGGCTGGTGGTGATCGGGCTGTGCAGCGTGAGCGTGTTCGCGCAGCCTCAGGTGGGGAGGCCGCGGGCGCGCGATCTCGGCCTCGCGCCCGGCGTCTTTGCGCCCGGACCGTTGAACGCGATTACCGATGTGGACGGCGTGCGCGTCGGCCAGGTGACGCTCACGACCGGCGACACCGTGCGCACCGGCGTCACCGCGGTCGTGCCCCACGGCGGCAACCTGTTCCAGGACAAGGTCCCGGGCGCGGTCTTCGTGGGAAATGCCTTCGGCAAGCTCGCCGGCTCGACCCAGGTCGATGAGCTGGGCACCATCGAGTCGCCGATCGTGCTGACCAACACGCTCGCCGTCGGCGCGGCCGTGGAGGGCGTCGTGCGCTGGACGCTGGCGCAGGACGGCAATGCCACCGTCCGCTCCGTCAACGCGCTGGTCGGCGAAACCAACGACAGCGGTCTGAACGACATCCGCGCGCTGGCGGTGCGGCCCGAGCACGTGGTGGACGCGATCCGGGCGGCGCGCACCGGGGCGGTGGAAGAGGGCAGCATCGGCGCCGGCACCGGTACCCAGGCCTTCGGTTGGAAGGGCGGCATCGGGACCTCGTCGCGACGCCTCGCCGCCGAGTTCGGCGGCTACACCGTTGGCGTGCTCGTGCAGAGCAACTATGGCGGCGTGCTCACGATGGGCGGGGCGCCGGTCGGGCGCGAGCTCGGCCGTTACGCCTACGCGCCGTCGGCGCGCGGCGATGACGCCGGCGATGGCTCGTGCATGGTGGTCGTTGCGACCGATGCGCCGCTCGACGCCCGGGATCTCAAGCGCCTGGCGGCGCGGGCGGTGTTCGGCCTGGCCCGCACCGGCAGTTCGTTCAGCAACGGCAGCGGCGACTTCGCGATCGCGTTCTCGACCCATCCCTCGCTTCGCACGACTTTCGGCGCGTCGGCTCCGGCGACCCGCACGGTGTTGCCGACCGACGGTGTCTCACCGCTCTTCCAGGCGGCGCTCGAGGCCACTGAAGAGGCCGTCTACAACTCGCTGCTCAAGGCCACGACCGTGACCAGCCGCGGCGGCACGACCGAGGCGCTGCCGATCGAGCGCGTGCGATTGATTCTGCAGAAGTACAACCTCGGCGGCCGCTGACGCCGCCGGCATCAGCCGTTGAAGCGTTTCTCGGCGGCCGGCGTCATCGAGAGTCCGCCGGTATGGACGAACAGGACGCGGCTGTCGGGCGCGATGTCGCCCCGGGCGACGAGCCCACACAGGCCGGCGAAGGCCTTGGCCGTGTAGACCGTGTCGAGAAAGTAGCCCTCGGTCGTGGCCATGAGCCGCATCGCGTCGTCGCTGCCGCGGTTGGGCACCCCGTAGCCCTCCTCGCCGAAGCCGTACACGATCTCGTGCGGCGGCACGTCTGCGGCGGTGAGCGGTAGAGCGAAGTGCGCGGCCGACTCGAGGAACAGCGTCGCCGGAGGCGTCATTCTGAACGCTGCTTCCACCGCGTAACGGGTGCCGATCGCAATCGGATGGACGCGCGCCGCGAACCCGCCGAGGGCCAGGCCGAGCAGGAGGCCGGTGACCGTGGAGCCGGTGCCGTAGGCCACCACCACGTGGTCGAAGTCGAACCGGCCGTCGCGCTGCGCGGCGATTTCCGCGATGCACTGCATGTAACCCGGTTCGGCGGCCGGCATGGTGCCGCCGCCGGGCACGAAGTAGCCGCCGGTGGCGGAGGTGACCTCGCGGCACCTGAGGTCGATGCGGGCGCCGTCGTCGGGCCCGGGGTTGGCAAAGTCCATCGGCACGAAGTGCAGATGCGCGCCGAGGTAGTCGAGCAGCAGCAGGTTGCCGCTCCACCCGGCGGCACTCGCCGGCGCCGCGCCGGCCACCACGCAGTGCACGTCGAACCCGGCCCGCCGGCACGCCGCGGCGGTCATCATCGTGTGGTTCGAGGTGAGCGGGCCCGGCGTCACAATCGACGAGAAGCCCCTGGCTCGGGCGTCGGCCAGCACGTATTCGAGCTTGCGCGTCTTGTTGCCGCCCAGCGCGACGCCGGTGCAGTCGTCGCGCTTCATCCAGAGGTCCACTCCGAGGTGAACGCTGAGGCGTTCGAGGGCGACCAGCGGCGTGGGGAAGGTGCCGAGCGGCAAACGGGGGACGCCGGCGAGGAAGGTGGTGAGCTGGGAGAGGGACGGCACAGGCCGGCATTGTACGGGCGGCGCCTGCTTTCGGCGGGCAAGCCTGCCCTCCGAAGGACAGGCAGCTTGCCCGTCGCGCGCGGTTTCGATACAATGCGGAGTTCCTGCCGGTCGAAAAGACCCTCTTCTTGTGCGGAAGTGGCGGAATTGGCAGACGCGCTAGCCTCAGGAGCTAGTCCGGGCAACCGGGTGAAGGTTCGAGTCCTTTCTTCCGCACCACTCAGTCGGCTTTCGCCTCCTTCGCGGTGCGGAAGAAGGACTCAGGCTCTCGGCCGTCGCCCTGCGGGCTCGGCCTTCGGGCACGAGTCCTTTGCAGTGGGCCTCGGGGATTGCGTACTCCTTGGCCTCGGCCTGACGGCCTCGGCCTTCGGCGGCTCTTCATGCACTGCTCGGCCTCGCCCTGTCGGGCTCGGCGCCAGCTCCCTTCGCTTCGGGTGGCACTCCTTGGCTTCGGCCTCACGGCCTCGGCCTTCGGCTGTCCGCTACTTCTTCCAGTCGGGTAGCCGGTCGTTGCCCGCGCCCTGCGTAAGGCGCGTCCAGGCACCGGTGGCCGGGTCGATCACCGCGAGGTCCCAGTTCTCACCGTCGTGATGCTCCGGGCTGACCGAAAAGACGATCCGCGTCTGGTCGGGTGACCAGGCGGGGTAGTAGGTCCACAGGCCCTGAGCAGCAAGCACCTTCGAGCTGGCCAGCGTCGGGCCGTCGCGGACCTCGAGCGCCGACGGGGCGTCGGGCGTGAGGCGCACGTGCGCGAGGCGGCGGCCGTCGGGCGACCAACGCGGCCAGCAGGCGCCGGTCGATGCGGGCAGGGGCACGACGGCGCCCGCTCCGTCGCGTATGTGCACCTGGAAGTCCCAGAACGCGCCGACACGCAGCGTCTGGGCGGCAAACGCCGTGCGGGACGGTGACGGCGACACGCTCGGCATGATCGCGCGGCCGACGAAGTGGCGCGTGAGCCGGGTGGTGGCGCCCGTGGCCAGCGTCAGCATGTAGAGGTCGCCGCGGCTGTCGCGATCCGACGAGAACACGACGGCCGCGCCGTCAGGCGTCCACGTCGGGTCGGCGTCCTGAGCGGGCTCGGTCGTGAGCCGGCGGGCGTTGCTGCCGTCGGCGTTCACCACCCACAGGTCGAAATCCGGCGGGCCGGTGTCTCTGGTCGCGCCGACGTAGTGCGCACGGTTGGAGGCGAAGACCACCTGACGGCCGTCGGGTGACCAGCGCGGGGTCTGTTCGCTGACGTTCGAGTCGCCCGTCAGTTGCGACACCGCGCCCTTCGCGAGGTCGAGTGTATACAGGCCGGGACGACCCGCGATGTCCGACTCGAAGACGAGCGTGCCTGACAGGCCGGCGGGGAAGGGCGCGACGGTGGCTGGCAGGCGGGCGGTCTGGGCGACGCTCAGGCCCGACGCGGCGGCCAGCGCCAGCGCCATCCACGCGCCCCGAGCGATGAGACGGCTCGTGAAGGCCATCCCTGTGTATACCGTACGCCGACGGCGAGCGGTGTGCAGGAACGGAGCAGTGTGTTCACCGCGCCGTGCCGTTTCGGAACATCAGTGCACGGCGAGGCGCCGGTCGATGGCGTCCACTTCGTCGAGCAGCCGCCGCAGCAACACGGCGTGCGATTCGGAGTGCGGGGCGCCGAAGATGGCCCGCACTTCACGCAGCCAGTGGCGCATATCGCCCACGAACTCATCGAGTTCCGGCTTGTCGCGGGCGATGTCGGCGGTGGCCCGTTCGATCTGGTTGAGCAGGGCGACGGCCTGCAGCAGCTGTTCGTGGGAGAGGTCTACCGCGCCAAGTCGTCGTGCCATGACGGGGTGGATTCGCAAGTGCCATGCCAGCCGGCGCCGTGAAAGCCCGTGCTATCGTGCCCGGCGATGACTCCCATCGTGATCGGCGTCGCGGGTGGCTCGGGATCGGGCAAGTCCACGGTGGTGCGGCGGATCGTCGACAGCCTGGGCGACGACCAGGTCAGCGTGCTCGAACACGATCGCTACTACCGCGACCGCAACGATCTGCGCCTCGAAGAACGGGCGGCGCTCAACTACGACCACCCCGATTCACTCGAGACCGACCTGCTGGTGCGGCACGTGCACGCGCTGAAAGGCGGCGACGCGGTCGAGGCGCCGGTCTACGACTTCGCGCGCCACGCGCGCACGGCCGTGACCCACCGCGTGACGGCCCGCCGCGCCCTCATCGTCGAAGGCATCCTCATCTTCGCCGACCCGCCGCTGCGCGCGCTGATGGACATCAAGGTGTTCGTGGACACCGACGACGACACGCGTGTCATCCGCCGGCTGCAGCGCGATGTCGCCGAGCGCGGCCGCACGATGGAATCGGTCATCGAGCAGTACCTCGGCACCGTCAAGCCGATGCATCTCGAGTTCGTCGAGCCGAGCAAGCGCTATGCGGACATCATCGTGCCTGTGGGCGGGCACAACGCCGTCGCCGTTGACCTGCTGCTGTCGCTGATTCGCAGCGTCACCGGCGCTGCGGCCCGCTGAGGCGCGGCGCTCAGGCCCGCACGCCGCCGTGAGCGGCTTCGTAGCGGCGGATGGCGTCTTCGTGGCGCAGGATGATCCCGATGTCGTCGAGGCCTTCGCGCAGGCGCGTGCGCGCCCGCTCGTCGAGCGCGAGCGGCGCATCGAGACCGTCAGGCCCGGTGACACGCATCGTCTCGAGGTCCACCGTGATGGCCATCCCGGGCGTGCGCGCGGCCGCGGCCGTGATGGCGTCAACCGTGGGCTCGTCGATCGTTGCGGCCAGGAAGCCGTTGGCCACGGCGTTGCTGGCGAAGATATCGGCGAACGACGGCGCCAGCACGACGCGGAAGCCGAAGTCGTGCAGCGCCCACACCGCATGTTCGCGCGACGAGCCGCAGCCGAAGTTCGGCCCGCCCACCAGCACCGACGCGCCGGCGAAGCGCGGGTCGTTCAGCACGAAGTCGCGGGCGACGCCGGTGGCGGCATCGACGCGCCAGTCGTAGAAGAGCGCGTCGGCGAAGCCGGTGCGACCGAGCCGCTTCAGGAACTGCTTCGGGATGATCTGGTCGGTGTCGATGTCGGGCCTCGGCAGCGGGGCCACGATGCCGGTGTGCGTGTGGAACGGCTGCATGGATCTCCCCGGCTTACCGGTACGTCCAGTGGCGGATGTCGGTGAAGTGGCCGCGAATCGCAGCCGCGGCGGCCATCGCCGGACTCACCAGATGGGTGCGCCCACCGCGCCCCTGCCGGCCCTCGAAGTTGCGGTTGCTCGTCGACGCACAGCGCTGGCCGGGCTCCAGGACGTCGTCGTTCATACCCAGACACATCGAGCAGCCGGGCTCGCGCCACTCGAAGCCGGCCGCGCGCAGGATCTCGTGCAGCCCCTCGGCCTCGGCGGCCTGCTTCACTGGCTGCGAGCCGGGCACGACCATGGCGCGCACCGTCGGCGCCACGTGATGGCCCCGGGCGACGCGGGCGGCTTCGCGGAGGTCTTCGAGCCGCGCGTTCGTGCACGAGCCGATGAAGACGCGGTCCACCGGCACCGCTTCCATCAACGTGCCAGGCGTCAGGCCCATGTAGGCGAGCGCCTGTTCGTGGCTGGTGCGCGCCGAGCCGGCAAGTGCCGCCGGATCCGGCACGGAGCCAGTGACGGCGACCACCTGGTCGGGCCGCGTACCCCAGGTGACCAGCGGCACGACCTGCGCGGCATCGATGGTGACGAGCCGGTCGAACACAGCGCCGGGGTCAGACGTGAGCGTCCGCCACCGCGCCACGGCCGCGGTCCAGGCGTCGCCCTGGGGCACATGTGTGCGGCCGCGCAGGTAATCGATCGTGGTGTCATCCACCGCCACCAGGCTCGACCGGGCGCCGGCCTCGATGCTCATGTTGCAGAGCGTCATCCGCCCTTCCATCGAGAGCCCGCGGATAGTGTCGCCGGTGAACTCGATGGTGTAGCCGGAGCCGCCCGAGCAGGTGATCTCGCCGATGACGGCCAGTGCCAGGTCTTTGGCCGTGACGCCGGCGGCGAGCGCCCCGGTGACGCGCACCTCCATCGCCCTGGGTTTCGTGAGGGCGAGGCACTGCGTGGCGAGCACGTGTTCGACTTCCGAGGTGCCGATGCCGAAGGCCAGGGCGCCGAAGGCGCCGTGGGTGGTGGTGTGGCTGTCGCCGCAGACGATCGTCATGCCCGGCTGCGTGAGGCCCTGCTCGGGGCCGATGACGTGCACGATGCCCTGCGCGGGCGAGTCGAGATCGTGGAGCACGATGCCGTGCGCGGCGCAGTTGGCGCGCAGCGCATCGAGCTGCGCGGCGGCCAGCTGGTCCACCAGCGGCAGGTGGCGTGGTCCGGTCGAGATGTTGTGGTCGAGCGTCGCCACCGTGCGATCGGGGCGCCGCACGCCGCGGCCGGCCAGGCGCAGGCCCTCGAAGGCCTGCGGCGTCGTCACTTCATGAATGAGGTGCAGGTCGATGTACAGCAGGTCGCGGCCGCCGTCGAGGGCATCGACGAGGTGCGCGTCCCACAGCTTGTCGAGCAGGGTCTTGGGAGCGTCAGACGCCATGGTAGGACCAGTGCCGTTCGAGAGCGTCGGTGACGGCCCGTTCGATGGCCTGGCCGATGTCGGTGGTGCTCGTGATGGGTTCGCCCGGCCGCGCCAGGTCGGCCGGCCGCATGCCGTGCGCCAGCACCTCGCGGGTGGCGGCGTCGATGGTGTCGGCTTCGCGCGGCATCTGCCTGGTGTGGCGCAACATCATCGCGATGCAGCCGATGGCGCCGATCGGGTTGGCGATGTCCTTGCCGGCGATGTCGGGCGCCGAGCCGTGCACAGGTTCGTAGAACGCCACCGTGCCGCCGATCGTCGCCGACGGCAGCAGGCCGAGCGAGCCCGAGATCACCGCCGCTTCGTCGCTCAGGATGTCGCCGAACAGGTTGTCGGTCAGGACCACGTCGAACTCGGTGGGCGAGGTCGCCAGGCGCATCGCGAAGCTGTCGACGTACATGTGCTTCAGCGTGACGTCGTCGTAGTCGCGGCCGACGCGGGTGACGACCTCGCGCCACAGACGCGACACCTCCAGCACGTTGGCTTTGTCGACCGAGGTCACCAGCCGGCGGCGCTTGCGCGCCTGTTCGAAGGCGACGCGCGCCACCCGTTCCACTTCGTCCACGCTGTAGCGCAGCGTGTTGAAGGCCGACATGCCGTCGGCGTCGCGGCCGCGCGGCTCGCCGAAGTAAAGGCCGCCGAGCAGTTCGCGCACCACCAGCACGTCGGCGCCGCGGACCCGCTCGGGTTTGAGCGGCGAGACGTCGAGCACCGGCTCGAACGCCACGGCGGGCCGAAGGTTGGCAAAGCCGCCGAGCGCCCGGCGCAGCTGCAGCAGCCCGGCCTCGGGCCGCAGGTGCAGCGGGTTGTGGTCGAAGGCGGGATCGCCCACCGCGCCGAGAAACACCGCATCGGCCGCCAGACACGCGGCCAGCGTGGTCTCGGGCAGGGGCACTCCGGTGGTGCGGATGGCGGCGGCGCCGATGGGATGTTCGGCGACGTCGAGTTTCAGACCGGTGACGGCGGCCACGGCATGGAGCACCCGCATGGCCTGCCGGGTGACCTCCGGGCCGATGCCGTCACCAGGGAGTGTGACCAGTCGAAGTTTCATCGTGGGAGTCTCGCACGCGCGCGCCCACGGCGTCGAATGACGTCTCGAGCGCGGGCGCTTCGAGTTCGCGGATGAGACCGAGCAGCTCGGTGTCTTCAACCGACTTGGAGTAATCCGTGACCTCGAGCATCTTCGTGTACAGGCGACGCAGGTCTTCGACGCGCAGGCGGTGGCCGAGGTCCCGGCACCGCGCGTCGAGCCCGCGCAGGCCCGAGTGACGGCCGAGCACCAGCTTGGTCGCCGGCGCGCCCACCGATTCGGGCCGCATGATTTCGTAGGTGAGCGGGTTCTTCACCATGCCGTCCTGGTGGATGCCCGCTTCGTGCGCGAAGGCGTTGTCGCCGACGATCGCCTTGTTCGGCTGCACCGGCACCGACACCACGGCCGAGAGCGCCCGGCTGGTCGGATACAGCTCGCGCGTCCGGATACTGGTGCCGCAGCCGAGCGCGTCGCCGCGCACGTCGATGGCCATCACGATCTCTTCGAGCGCGGCGTTGCCGGCGCGTTCGCCGATGCCGTTGACCGTGCCTTCCACCTGGCGCGCGCCGGCTTCAATCGCCGCCAGCGAGTTGGCGACGGCCAGCCCGAGGTCGTTGTGGCAGTGCGACGACAGGATGACGTGGGCGCCGACGCGGGCGGCAACCGCCGTGAACATCCGTCGGATGTCGTCGGGCAACGCGTAGCCGACGGTGTCGGGCAGGTTGATCGTAGTGGCGCCGGCCTCCGCCACCGCGGCGGCGACGGCGCACAGGAAGTCGAGGTCGCTGCGGGTGGCGTCCTCGGCCGAGAACTCGACGTCGGGGCAGAGCGCCACGGCCTGGCGCACCGCGGCGACCGACCGCGTGATGCATTCCTCGCGCGTGATGCGCAGCTTGGCCGACAGGTGCAGGTCGGACGTCGCCAGGAAGACGTGGATGCGCGGACGGGCCGCAAAGCGCACCGCCTCCCACGCGGTGGCGACGTCTTCGGGCACCGCGCGCGCCAACGCGGCAATGATCGGCGTGCGGACGGCGCGGGCCACCGCGGCCACGCCTTCGAAGTCGGCGGCGGAGGCAATGGGGAAGCCTGCCTCGATGACATCGACGCCCAGCTTTTCGAGCTGTCCAGCCAGCCGGACCTTGTCGGCCGGGCTCATGCTGAAGCCGGGCGCCTGCTCGCCGTCACGAAGCGTCGTGTCGAAGATCCGAATGGCCGGGCGGGGAATGATTCCCATGACAATAAGGGTTCACGAGTTCGATCGATAAGTCAAGATGACACATGGTTAACGTTCGATAAGCCTGACTGCTCTTGAACGGTTGTTCTGAACACTTGTTACAATAGTCAGTTATGGATATACATCAGCTGGAGACCTTCCTGGCTGTGGTCGAGGAGGGCAGCTTTTCCGGGGCGGCCAAGGCCCTGGGTCGCACCCAGCCTGCGGTCAGCCAGGTCATCGGGCGCCTGGAGGACGAGCTGGGCCAGCGGCTGTTCGAGCGCCCGGCGCGGCGCGGAGGGATGACGGATGCCGGCAAGGCGCTGGTCGAATACGCCCAGCGGCTCATCACCGTCCGCGAACAGGCCCGGGTGGCGCTCGAAGACGTGCGCGCGCTCCGGGCCGGCCGCTTGGCCATCGCGGCCAACGAGCTCACCTGCCTCTATCTGCTGCCCGTGCTCGACCAGTTCCGGCGGCTCTATCCCGGTGTCTCGGTGACCGTGCAGCGCTCGCTGGCCAGCCGCGTACCGGCCAGCGTGCTCGACTACGCCGTCGATCTCGGCGTGACCACCTACCGTCCGGCGGAGCCGGGGCTGCGCGCGATCGTCGTCTACCGTGACCAGCTCGTGTTCGTCGTGCCGCCCTCGCATCCGCTGGCTCGCCGCACCGAGGTCAGCATCACGATGCTGGGGTCGGAGTCGTTCGTCGCCCATCACGTGGCGTCCCCCTTCCGCGACCGTGTCGTCGACGCCTTCCGCACGCACCGCGTCACGCTCCAGATGCCGGTCGAGATGCCGACCATCGACGCCATCAAGCGCTTCGTCGCGCTCGGCCACGGCGTGGCGCTGCTGCCGCGCATCAGCGTCGAAGACGAGCTGCGGCGCGGCGATCTGGTGCGGGTGCCGGTGCCGGAGCTGGCGATGGAGCGGCCACTGCGCCTGGTGCTGCGCCGCGAGGGCGAGCCGTCGCACGCGGTGCAGGCCTTCCTGTCGGTGGTCGAACACCACGCCACGACGGCGCAGGGTGCGTATTCGTTCGTGAATGAATGAGTGAACGTCGGTTTTCGTCCGAGGAGCGTTGCATGCGTCGTTCTCTGGTTCTTGTAGGTGCCCTCGTCTGGGCGTTGGCCGCGGGCCCGCACGCACAGCCGCCGGCAGGCAGCCCTGGCGCGGTCGATCCGGCGCTCTTCGCCGAGCTGGCGTGGCGCAACATCGGTCCGCACCGCGCCAGCCGCACGCGCGCCATGACGGGCGTGGTGCAGGAGCCGCACACCTTCTACATCGGAGTCTCGAACGGCGGCGTCTGGAAGACCACTGACGCCGGCCGGACGTGGCTGCCGATCTTCGATCGCGAGAGCACCGGCTCGACCGGCGCCATTGCCGTCGCGCCGTCCGACCCCCGGGTGCTCTACGTCGGCACCGGCGAAGCCCACCAGCGCCCCGATCTGTCGGTGGGGAACGGCGTCTTCGTCTCGTCCGACGCCGGCCGCACGTGGACGCACCTGGCGCCGCTGCGCGACACGCAGCAGATCACGGCGATTGCGGTGCATCCGCGCGACGCACGGCACCTGTTCGTGGCCGCGCTCGGCCATCCCTACGGACCGAACCCCGAGCGCGGCGTGTTCCGCTCCCGCGACGGCGGGCAGACGTTCGAACGCGTGCTGTTCGTCGACGAGAACACCGGGGCCGCCGACGTGACGATGGATCCCGAGAACCCCGACGTCCTCTACGCCGCGCTCTGGCAGGCGCGACAGGGTCCGTGGGAGAACGGCGACTTCCGCGGCGCCGGCACCGGCCTCTACAAATCCACCGACGGCGGCACGACGTGGCGTCCGCTCACCAAAGGGCTGCCGAGCTGGGAGCAGGGACGTCTGGGCCGCATCGGCGTCACCGTGGCGCCGACGCTGCCGTCAAGGCTCTACGCGGTGGTCGAGGCACGGGAGGGCGAAGGCATCTACCGGTCGGACGACGCCGGCGAGAGCTGGTACCGTGTCAACAGCGACCCGCGCGTCGTGGCGCGCCCGTCGGACGCCGCCGACATCCAGGTGCACCCGACGAAGCCCGACGTGGTGTTCGTGCCGACGATCGTGGCCTGGAAGTCGACCGACGGCGGAAAGACGTTCACGGCGTTTCGCGGCGCGCCCGGCGGCGACGACTATCAGGAGCTGTGGATTAACCCGCAGAACCCCGACGTGATGGCGATGTCGTCCGATCAGGGTGCGATCGTCTCGCTCAATGGCGGCGCCAGCTGGAGCAGCTGGTACAACCAGCCGACGGCCGCGTTCTATCACGTCTCCACCGACAATGCGTTTCCGTACCGCGTCTGCGGTGGTCAGCAGGAAAGTGGCTCCGCCTGCATCGCAAGCCGCGGCGACGACGGCCAGATCACGTTCCGCGAGTGGCATCCGGTGGGCGTCGAAGAGTACGGCTACGTGGCGCCCGACCCGCTCAACCCCGACATCGTCTACGGCGGCAAGGTGAGCCGCTACGACCGTCGCACCGGCCAGGTGCAGCAGGTTGGCCCGAAGGCGCTGCGCACCGCCGACTACCGCGTCGTGCGGACGCAGCCGGTGCTCTTCTCGCCGGCGAATCCGCGCCAGCTCTATTTCGCGTCGAACGTGCTGTGGCAGACGGTGGACGGCGGCCAGCAGTGGACGCAGGTGAGCCCCGACCTCACGCGTGAGCGCTGGGAGGTGCCGGCGAACGTCGGTGTGTATCGTGGCACGCCGGAAGCGACGGCCAGCCGTCGCGGCGTCATCTACACGATCGCCCCGTCGCCGCTCGACGAGAAGACGATCTGGGTCGGCACCGACGACGGCCTCGTGCACGTGACGCGCGACGGCGGCGCGCGCTGGACCGACGTGACGCCACCGGCCCTGGGCCCATGGTGGAAGGTGTCGCTGATGGACGCCTCACATTTCGACGCCAACACGGCCTACGCCGCCGTGAACACCATCCGCCTCGACGACCTGCGCCCGCACATCTATCGCACCCGCGACGGCGGCCGTACGTGGACCGAGATCGTGGCCGGGATTCCCGATGGCGGCATCATCAACGCCGTGCGCCAAGACCCGAAGCAGCGCGGGCTGCTCTTTGCCGGCTCCGAGCAGGCGGTCTACGTGTCGTTCGACGACGGCGACCACTGGCAGTCGCTGCGGGTGAACATGCCGGCGACGTCGATCCGCGACCTCGTCATCAAAGACGACGATCTGGTCGTCGGCACCCACGGGCGCTCGTTCTGGATCCTCGACGACATCACGCCGCTGCGCCAGATCGCCGCCGGCGCCTTGGCCCGCGGCACGCATCTCTTCGAGCCGCAGGCGGCGTGGCGCTGGCGCTTCAACACCAACACCGACACGCCGCTGCCCCCGGACGAACCGGCCGGGCAGAACCCCGCGGATGGCGCCCTCATCCACTACCGGTTGAGCGGGCCCGCGCAGGAGGTCGCGCTCGAGGTGCTCGATGCCGCCGGCGCGGTCGTGCGGCGCATCACCAACCGCGACACCCCGGTGCCGTTCGTGGAGGGCCGCAATACGCCAGACTACTGGCTGCGGCCGCCTCAGGCGCCGAGCGCCGCTGCCGGGCTTCACCGCTTCGTGTGGGATCTGCGGCACGAGGCGCCGGCCGTTTCGACCTTCTCGTATCCGATCGCGGCCACCTTCCAGGCGACCCCGCGCGTGCCCCGCGGCACCGTGGTGCCGCCGGGACGCTACACCGTGCGACTGACCGTGGACGGCGCCGTGCAGACCGCGCCGCTCACCGTGCGCATGGATCCGCGGGTGAAGGCGGCGCCGGCCGCGCTCGCGCAGCAGTATGCGACCTCGCGCGCCATCGACGCGGCGCTGGCGCGCGTGGCCACCGCGCTCGACGAGGGGCGTGAAGCGATTGCTGCCGGTGGCACGCGGGCGGCACTCGCGCGCACGACCCAGGCCGCGCTCGGCCGGGCGCAGGGGCAGGCCGCCCAGCTGCTCGGCCTCGTCGCCGGCGCCGATCTGCCGCCGACGCCGCAGATGCTCACGGCGTGGAAAGAGACCGCAGCCGCCATCGAGGCGGCCCTGGCGGCCTGGAGCGCGGCGCGGTAACCCACAATGCGCACGCTGACGACGACCATCGGCCTGCTCGTCCTCTCGAACATCTTCATGACGTTTGCGTTCCGCGGCTGAGGCCGCGACTGGCGGGCAGGAGAGCGCGAGCGGGGGGAGGGGACCGGCGGGAACGCGGCGGTCGGCGGCCCGGGAGCCGCCGACCGCTGCGGGGTCTACTGCACTGCGCCGGGCACCGCGCCGGGCGCCGGCGACGGGAAACCGGCTGGCGCGGCGGGCATCGGGCCCATCACCTGCGTCAGAACGTCCTGCTTGATGTTGATGGCCAGCGACGTCTTCGCCTTGGCCATGTAGGCGCTGAAGAAGCGGTCACGCCGCTGGTTCGTGAGCTCCTCGCGCAGCGTGTCGCGACCTTCGGCGATCTGCTGGTCGGTGACATCGGCGCGCTCGACCACGCGGGCGATGACGGCGCCGGTCGGGGTCGTGATGGCATCGGTCACGCCGCCCTGCGGCAGTGCGAAGACCGCCTTCTCGATCTCGGCGTTGGCGCCGATGTCGGGCAGGGCCGCGCCGCGCGCGATGAGTTCGGTGGGCTTGATCTCGAGCCCGGCCTTCTTGACGGCGGCCGCGAAGTCGGTCGCCTTCCTGAAGTCGGCGGCGATGGCGGAGGCGCGCGTCTTCACGAGTTCCGCCGCCTTGTCGCGCACCACGTCTTCACGCACGCGCGCGGTGACTTCGGCCAGCTGCGGCACATACGAGTCCTGCCGGCCGGCCGGGGTCGCAAACACCCAGCCGCGCGAGACGCGCAGGGCCGGGGTGACTTCGCCGTCTTTCATCGTGAAGGCGCGGGCGGCGACGTCGGGAGCGGCCCCGAGGTCGCCAATCGGCTCGTCGCGCAGGAACAGCGGCGATTCGACGACGGCGACACCGCGTTCCTTCGCTACCTTCTCCAGGTCGGCCGGCGTCTTGATGGCGGCTTCCATCGCCTTGGCGATCTCTTCGGCCTGCTGCTGGGCCTTCTGCCACTTGAGCTGATCGACGATCTCCGGCTTGACGTCGGCCACCGGGCGCGTCGTCTCGGGCTGGCTGTCGATCACCTTGATGATGTGGAAGCCGAAGGTGGTCTTCACCAGGCTGCTGACTTCGCCGGCTTTCATGGCGAAGGCGGCCTGCTCGAATTCCGGCACCATCTGGCCACGGCCGAAGTAGTTGAGGTCGCCGCCGTTGACCGCCGAACCCTCGTCTTCCGAGTTGGCCTTGGCGAGCGTCGCGAAATCCGCACCGGGCGCCTTGACCTGCGCCAGCAGCCCTTCGGCCTTCGCCTTCACCGCCGACTCCTCCTTGCCTTCGGTCTTGAGCAGGATGTGGCTGGCCCGCACGCGGCCCTCGGTCGAGTACTGGGCCTTGTTCTGGGTGTAGAACGCCTCGACGTCGGCATCGGGCACCTGCACCGCCTCGCGCACCTTCTCGACCTCGAGCAGCGCGTAGTTGACCTTGCGCTTCTCGCCGATGCGGTAGGTCTCCTTGTTGGCGTCGAAGCGCGCCTGCAGGTCGGCGTCCTGCACCGTGACCTGGCTCTTGAAGGCGTCGGCGGTGAGGGGCACGAGCTCGAGCTTCACCTTCTCGTTGCGCTGCCGGAATTCCTGCGCCACGTCGGCATCGCTCACCGACATCCAGCCGGTGACCGAGGTGCGGAGCTTCTCAGCCAGGATCGCCTGCCGGAGCTGCTCTTCGAAGTCGCGAGTGGTGAGCGGCGGGTTCTGCGTGGAGAGCAGCTGGCGGTAGCGGGTCTCGCCGATGAAGGTGCCGTTCTCCAGGAAGGCCGGCAGCGACAGGATGCGCTGACGCACCTCGACGTCGCTCACCGAGAAGTTCTGCTTTCGGGCTTCGGCCACCATCGCCTGTTCGTCCACCAGCGACTGCAGGATCTGCTGGTCGATGCCGAGCTGGCGCAGCATCTGTTCGCTGATCTGGCCGCCGTAGGCGTTCCGGTACTGCTGCAGCTGCGCGTTGTAGCGGCGCTGGAACTCGGCCACGGTGACGGTCTGGCCCGCGACCTCCGCCAGCACGGTGTCGGGGGCGATTCCGGCCGTGGTGACGTTGTTGTTGGGGACGAAGAAGAAGGCGAACGGAATGATGAGGACGGCCAGGCTCCATTTGAGCCAGCCACGGTGCCGCCGCATCCAGTCGAGCGTGGTCATGGGTAAGTTCCTTGAGCCTGTGATCCTAACAAGGTTGGCCGCCGATTCCCACACTCCCGTTGCGGGCCGGGACCGGGGCGCCGAAATCCGGGGACCAGCCGAAGCGCTGTGATATAGTCAAGCCACTACAACCAGTGCCGGAACGGGCCGTATTCGCCCCAGACTCCCCCAGTCTCGGCTGAAGCCAATGCCACCTTCAGCACCTGCCCGCGCCGACCTCGCGACTCGTCTCCGCCAAGCCCAGCGTACGCTCAAGACGCGCCTGGCCCGACCCGATGTGCAACTCGCGCTCATGCGTTCGGCGCACGAGACGCTCGACCCTGAAGAAATCGGCGAGCTCATCGTCAACAGCGCGGCCCAGTGGCTGCGTTCGCCGGCGCTCGCCGTGTATGCGGTGGATATGGACGGACAGGTGGGCCTGATGGCCTCACGCGGCATGTCGTCCACGCTCTCGGCGCCGGCAGCGGCGGTGAGCCGGTGGGTGCTGTCGCACGGCCGCGAGTTCGCCAGCCAGGATCTGCGTCACGACCTGCGGGTCCGCGGCTCGGCCGGTGCCGCCTTTGCCGTGCCGCTGCGTTGCCGTGGCCGGGTGGTGGCGGCGCTGGTGGCGGTGGAACGGGCGGTGTCGAAGGGCGAACCGCGGCTGGCGCAGGCTGCGGCCGACGCGTTGGCCGACATTCTCGAGGGACCGGCGCTGGCGCTCGACAACGCGCTCGCCATCCGCCGGGCCGAAGCGCTCTCGGTCACCGACGACCTCACGCAGCTCTACAACTCGCGGTATCTGAACCAGGTGCTGCGTCGCGAGTCGAAGCGGGCCTCGCGCAGCGGCCGTTCGCTGTCGCTGCTGTTCATCGACCTCGATGGCTTCAAGCGCGTGAACGACTCGTTCGGACACCTCGCCGGCAGCCGGGCGCTGGTGGAAGCCGCCGGCGTCATTCGCGGCTCGGCGCGGGAAACCGACGTCGTCGCGCGCTTCGGCGGCGATGAATTCGCGATCGTGCTCCCGGAAACCGGGTCGGAGGGCGCGCTGGGCGTCGCCGACCGCGTGCGCGACCGCGTGCGCGACTTCGTGTTCCTGGCGGGCGACGGGCTCGACGTGCGGCTCACCGTCTCGGTGGGCGTGGCGACGTTGCCCGACGCGGCCAGCTCGGCGGAAGAACTCGTGCGCGCGGCAGACGTCGCCATGTATCGCGTCAAGGAAACGGGGAAGGACGGCGTCGCCGTCGCCAACCCCTAGTCAGGAGCCGTCCGCGTGGGTTTTGGGTCCATCTTTTCGGCATTCTCCACCGATCTGGCCATCGATCTCGGCACCGCCAACACCTGCGTCTACGCCAAGGGCAAGGGCATCGTGGTCAACGAGCCGTCGATCGTGGCCGTCAACAAGTTGAACGGCCGCGTCGAGGCGGTCGGCCGTGAAGCCAAGGAAATGCTGGGCCGCACGCCCGGCAACATCGTGGCCATCAAACCGATGAAAGACGGCGTCATCGCCGACTTCGACGTCACCGAGAAGATGCTGACGTATTTCATCAAGAAGGCCCATAACGGCACCGTGTGGGTGCGGCCGCGCATCGTCATCGGCGTCCCTTCCGAGATCACGCAAGTCGAGAAGCGCGCCGTGAAAGACAGCGCCTCCCGCGCCACGCCCAGCGAAGTGCACCTGGTCGCAGACGCTATGGCCGCGGCCATCGGCGCCGGGCTGCCGATCGAAGAGCCGAGCGGCAACATGGTGGTCGACATCGGCGGCGGCACCACCGACATCGCCGTCATCTCGCTGGCCGGCATCGTCTACTCGAAAGCCGTGCGGGTGGCCGGCAACGAGATGGACGAGGCAATCATCCACTACATCAAGAAGGCCTACAACCTGCTCATCGGCGAGCGCACGGCCGAGGCCATCAAGATCGAAGTCGGCTCCGCCTACCCGCTCGACGAAGTCATCACGATGGAAATCAAGGGCCGCCACCTCATCGAAGGCGTGCCCAAGACCATCACCATCAGCGATGAAGAGATCCGCCTGGCGCTGGCCGAAACGGTCAACGTCATCGTCGACGCCGTGCGCGTCGCCCTCGAACGCACGCCGCCGGAACTGTCGGCCGACATCGTCGATCGCGGCATCGTGCTCACCGGCGGCGGCTCGATGCTGAAGAACCTCGACAAGCGCCTGCGCGAGGAAACGGGCCTGCCGGTGACCAACGCGGAAGACCCGCTGTCGTCGGTGGTGCTCGGCGCCGGCAAGATGCTCTCGAATTTCGACCTGCTCAGGAAGATCGCCATCGACTAGGCGAGCCCCGGGCCCCGGGCCCCGAGCCCCGGTTCCGGGGCGACCGAAGGTCGCCTCCCTATGGCACTCGCCGACATCTTTCAACGTCCCGGCCTCCTGCTGGTAGCGGCCGTGGCGCTGCACGTCGGCATCATCTCGCTGCAGGTCACGACCAACGGCGGACGCACGGTGTTCCACACGGTGGTCTTCGGCGGGTTCTCGGAAGCCCAGCGCGGCGCGTCGGGCGTGCTCGGCGGCGGGCGCGATCTCTGGGACAACTACTTCGCCCTCCGCGACGTGCGCAGCGAGAACGCGGCGCTGCGGGCCGAGGTGAACGGACTGCAGGTGCAGCTCCAGGCCGAGCGGGCGCGGGCCGAACGCGCCGATGCCTACCGCAGCCTGCTGCAGCTGCGGGCCCGCATCCCGCTCGAGACGGCCGGCGCGGAAGTCATCGCTGCCGGCGCCAGTCCAGAGTTCCGCACCGTCACCATCGACAAGGGCAGTTCCGACGGGGTGGCTGCCGACATGGCCGTGGTCGCGCCGGCGGGCGTGGTCGGCCGCATCACGCAGCCGAGCGCCCGCGCCGCCCTGGTCCAGCTCATCGTCGACAGGAACGCGGCAGCCGGGGCGGTCATCGAGCGGACCCGCGTGCAGGGCATCGTGGGCGGGGTCGGCGACGGCTCGCTGCGCATGGATTTCGCGCCGGCCACCGGCGACGTCGTGGCGGGGGACGTCGTGGTCACCTCCGGCATCGACGGCCTGTACCCGGTCGGGTTCATCCTCGGCACGGTGGAGCGGGTGTCGCGAGGCGACGGGCTGTATCACGAGATTGCCGTGCGGCCGGCCGTGGACTTCTCGCGCCTCGAGGACGTGCTGGTCGTGCTGCAGCGCCAGGCGCCGCCCGCCGAGGGCGTGAAGTGAGGGCGCTGGTCACCCTCGGGGTCCTCGCATTTGCGGTGGTCGCCCAATCGGCCCTGGGCGGGCTCGAGTGGCGCGGCACCCCGACGGTCGATCTGGTGCTCGTGGCGGTGGTCTACCTGGCGCTGACCGGCGGACCGGTGGCCGGGCTCTTCGCCGGCACCCTCGGAGGACTGGTGCAAGACGCCCTGTCCTCCGGTATCCTCGGCATGGGGGGACTGGCCAAGACGGTTGTCGGCTTTCTGGCCGGCCGGCTCGGCACGCAGTTCATCGTGACAGCCACCCTGCCGCGGTTTATCACCTTCGCGGCCGCGACGGCGGCGCACGCCGTGCTCTTCATGGGAGCGTACTCATTGCTCGGATTGCGGAGCTTTCCCGACCCGCTGACGGCCGTGGCGATCCAGGCGGCCGGCAACGGAGTGGCGGGTGTGGTCGCCTTCACCGCCGGCGAGTGGCTGCCGCGCGCCATCGACCGGCGTCGCGCCACACGCGGCATGCGGGTGTCGCGATGATCGTCGGCGTCGACGGCGGGGGCGCCTGACCATGCGGGTCGGGGCGTTCGGCGCCGTCGAAGATCGCCGCCGTATGCACTCGCGGATCGTCGTGCTGCGCGTGGTGATTACCGCGACCTTCATCCTGCTGCTCGGCGGCTTCTGGTTCTTCCAGGTCTTCCAGCACGCCAAGTTCAAGGAGATGGCCGAGAACAACCACCAGCGGACGCTGCCGTTGCGGGCGCCGCGCGGTGTGATGTTCGACCGCCACGGCGAGGTGCTGGTCGAGAACCGGGCCTCCTTCAACATCTCGATCATGCGCGAGCACTCGCGCGATCTCGATCGCACCGTGCGGCTGCTCGCCAAGGTCACCGGCGCCGACGAAGCCGGCATGCGCGAGACGGTCGAACGGCATCGCCGGGAGCCGTCGTACCGGCCGATCGTCGTCGTGCAGGACGCGACCCTGGCGCAGGTGGCCGCGGTGACCGCCCGCCGCCTCGATTTCGAACTGCCCGACGTGGTCGTGCAGCAGGTGCCGACAAGAAAATATCCAGCCGACTCGCTCGGCGCGCACCTGCTCGGCTACGTCGGTGAAGCCAGCGAGCAGCAGGTGGCCGATGGCAGCGTCGCCACCGGCACGGTGATGGGCCAGTCGGGCATCGAGCGCACCTACAACGACGTGCTGATGGGCGAAGACGGCGCCCGCCGCGTCGTCGTCAACAGCGTCGGCCGCGAGATTCGCACCCTCGACGAAGAAGCGCCGCTCGAGGGCCGGCGCGTGCAGCTCACCCTCGATGCCGCGATGCAGCGGGCGGCGGAAGAAGGCTTCAAGACCACCGGCTACTGGGGCTCGGCGGTGGTGCTCGACCCGCGGTCGGGCGACGTCCTCACGCTTGTGAGCCTGCCGGCCTACGACCCGAACGCGTTCGCCTCGGGCATCGACCGCGCCACCTGGGCCGCGCTCAACTCCGACCAACTGCGGCCGCTGCAGAATCGCGCCATCCAGGGGCGCTATTCGCCCGGCTCGACCTTCAAGGTCGTCATCGCCACCGCGGCGCTCGAAGAGGGCGTCATCACGCCCGACACCAAGTTCTTCTGCGCCGGCGGCGGCGTCTTCTACGGCCGCTTCTTCCAGTGCCTCGGCCACCACGGCTGGATGGACGTGCGCCACGCCCTCGAGAAGTCGTGCAACGTGTTCTTCTACAACGCCGGCAATCTGCTGGGCGTCGACCGGATCCACGACTGGTCCGAGAAGCTCGGGCTGGCGACCAAGTCGGGCGTCGACTTGCCGAACGAGGTCGAGAGCATCGTGCCGTCGTCGGCGTGGAAACTGCAGCGCACGGGCGAGCGGTGGTATCCCGGCGAGACCATCTCGGTCTCGATCGGCCAGGGCGCGGTGTCGGTGACGCCGATGTCGATGGCGGTCATGATGGCCTCGGTGGCACAGGGCGCGCGCGTCGTGCCTCGACTGGTCAGCGCCACGTCGAACGGCACGACCTGGGAGCCGGTCACGGCAGCGCGGCCGGCTTCGGCCGTGACGCTCAAGCCCGAGACGGTGTCGGCGGTGCACGACGGCCTTTGGAGCGCCGTGAACGGCGCCGGCACGGCCACGCGCGCCAGGATCGCCGGCCGCGACGTGGCCGGCAAGACCGGCACCGCCCAGGTCATCTCTCTCCAGGGCCGGCTGCGGGCGCGTGGCAGCGGCAAAGACCTGCGCGACCACGGCTGGTTCGTCTTCATGGTGCCGAAGGACAATCCCGAGCTGGCCGGCGTGATCTTCGCCGAGCACTCGGATCACGGCTATCTGGCGGCGCCGATTGCCCGCCACATCATCGAAACCTACTACGCGCGCAAGGAAGGGCGGCCGCTGCCCACCATGCCGCCGGTGCCCGGAACGCCCGGCTACACCGCGCCCGCCCCGGTCCGCCCCGTGGCGGTAGCCGGCGGCGACGCCGCCGACGCGGCCGAGCGCCGCTAGGAGCCCGTGGTGAAAGTCCCGACGGCATTCGACCGACGATGCATCGCCGATCACGGCGTTGCTCCTCCCTCGAATATTGCTGGATATCCTCGGTCGTCGCGCCTGGCGCTCGGCGCGCCTCGTCGGTCTCGGTGCTGCGCCGGGACGTTCACCACGGGCTCCTAGTGTTCGAGCGCCGCCTCTCCACGCACCTCGACTGGTCGCTGCTGGTGGCCGTGCTGGCGATTGCCAGCATCGGCGTCGTCATGATCTACAGCGCCACCGGCGGGGCCAGCCGAGAATACTGGACCCAGATCTACGCGCTGGCGCTCGGCCTGGTGGCGATGGTGGCCTGTCTGGTCATCGACTACCGCACGCTGGTCGACAAAGCCCACTGGATCTATGTGGCACTGGCGCTGGCCCTGCTGGCCGTGCTGATGTTCGGCGTCGTACGCGGCGGGTCACGCCGTTGGCTCGACCTGGGCGTCTTCAACCTGCAGCCGTCGGAGTTCGCCAAGGCCGGCCTGGCGCTCATCCTCGCCAAGCTGCTGGGAGATGTCCGCCGCACCGAGCCGTCGATGCAGGACCTGTTCCTCGCCGTCGCGCTCACCGCCGGTCCGATCCTGCTCATCGCCAACGAACCCGACCTCGGCACCGCCGTGACCCTGCTGCCGGTGCTCGGCGTCGTGGTCTTCGCCGCCGGCCTGCCGGTGCGTTGCATCGGCATCGCCGCCATCGTCGCCATCATCCTGGCGCCGGCGGCCTGGGTGTTCGCCCTCCAGGACTACCAGAAGGAACGCATCGTGACGTTCCTGGATCCGGAGAAGGACGCGCGCGGCGCCGGGTATCAGCAGATCCAGGCGCGCATCACCGTCGGCTCGGGCGGCGTCACCGGCAAGGGCTTCATGAAGGGCACGCAGGGCCAGCTGCGCTTCCTGCCGGTCGCCCACAACGACTTCATCTTCTCGGTGCTGGCCGAGGAACAGGGCTTTGCCGGCGTCGTCGTGGCGCTGGGCCTGTACTTCTTCGTCATCACACGTTCGCTCGATGCGGCTCGGCTCTCCAAGGACCGGACCGGGGCTTATCTCGTGCTGGGCGTGCTCGCCTGCTTCACCTTTCAGGTCGTCTACAACATCACCATGTCGGCGGGTCTGGCGCCGGTCAAGGGACTCACACTGCCGCTCCTGAGCTACGGCGGGTCGTCGATGATCGCCACGCTGGCCGGCTTCGGTCTCATCCTGAACGTGCGGATGCGACGGTTCACGAATTGAGAATCGCATGAACAAGGAAATGATCATCTCGACCAACGGCCACGAGACCCGGGTGGCCATCCTCGAAGACGACCTGCTGGCCGAGGTGTTCGTCGAGCGCGAGCGCAACCGCGGCGTGGTCGGCAACGTCTACAAGGGTCGCGTCTCGAAGGTGCTGCCGGGGATGCAGTCGGCATTTGTCGACCTCGGGCTGGAACGCGACGGCTTCCTCTATGTCGCCGACGTCGTCAACACGATGGAGGAGTTCGAGCGCCTGAGCGGCGACGAGGACGACGACGAGCCGGCGCCGGCCGTCATCGCGGCGGTCACCGATCTGGTCGGCAGCGGCGCGGCGGAAGTGGCGGCGAGCCCGGCCGGCCCGGCCCAGCCGCAGAACGGCGGCGGCCGTGGCCGCGGTGGCCGCGGTGGCCGCGATCGCGGCGGCGACCGTGAGAAGGGCGTCGAGGCCAAGATCGAAGACCTCGTGAAGGAAGGGCAGGACATCATCGTCCAGGTGGCCAAGGAGCCGCTCGGCACCAAGGGCGCGCGCCTGACCTCGCACGTCACCATGCCCGGCCGCTTCCTGGTCTTCATGCCCACCGTGGACCACGTCGGCGTCTCGCGCA
>JANNIB010000426.1:0-2045 GCA_031404695.1 Acidobacteriota bacterium | reverse complement strand
CGGCATCGCGAGCGCACTCGTGGCCGCGGACCCGTCGCGCGACATCCGTGTGGCTGGCGCACTGGACTGCGAGGCGCTGGCCGATCTGTCCGCGAGGCATGTACTGGCGCACACGTCCGACTCCGGGTGGCGCGGCGACAGCGTGGCGCTGGTGCTGGCGGCGCACGGCACGGTCGTGAATCCAACGACGCCCATCGACACCGGTCTGGTCGCCACGCAGCGGCTGTGCGACGCCATCGCCGCGCGGCTGGCCCCGCACTTCGGCGTTGTCGTCAACGGTTGGCTGAACCACACGCGCGGCGGCACGTGGACGGAGCCGGCCATCGACAAGGCGCTCGCGCAGGCGGCCGCCGCCGGCGCGACGCGCCTCGTCTACTACCCCTACGGGTTCCTGGCCGATAACGCCGAGAGCGAGCTGGAGGGCCGGATGGCGCTCGAGCAGGTCGCCGGCGTCGAGTCACGTCACCTGCCGTGCCTGAACGACTCGGAGGCACTCGCGGCGCTGGTGGCGCAGCGTATCATCGCGTGAGTCATGACTCGACTGGCCGGGGTCCTCGCCGTCGTTCTGCTTGTCACTGCCGCCCTCCCGTCCGCGCAGCCCCCCTCCCGGCCCACCTTCGGGACGCGCACCTCGGCCGTCGTCGTCGATGCCGTCGTACGCGACAAACAGGGCCGGCCGATCACGGACCTGACGATCAAGGACTTCGAGATTCTGGAAGACGGCGTGCCGCAACCGATCGGCGCGCTCTCGATGATCGCGCCCGAGGTGCCGGGCGTGACTGACGCGAAGCGGCGCGTCTACAACACCGGCATCTCGAAGGCGACCGCGGCCGCCACCACCGAACGCACCGTCAAGGAAGGCGACGATGTGCCGGGCGGGCAGACGATTGTGGCCCTCATGTTCGGAAGCCTGTCGCCGGAGAGCCGCGAGGCGGCGGTGAAGGCGGCACAGGCGTATCTCGAGACGCCGGAGCGGCCCGACGACCTGGTCGGGGTATTCGGATGGGCCGAGACGGTGCAGACGTTCACGAACGACCGCGCAAAGATCCGCGCGGCGCTGCAGACCGCGGCCGAGCGCGCAACATCGTTCCAGAACTTGAATCGGGAGGGCACCGGCACGGGTGCCCGGCCCAATGCCGGCGCGGCGACGCGGGGCGGTGATGTCGAGGTCGATCGGTACGGCGCCACCGTGGTACGAGACCTCGAGCGGCAGATCGAGGAGCAGTTCCGGGCGCTCGACAACCTGAAGGACGGCCACGATGCGCTCAGCGCCCTGCGCGCGCTGGTGTCCGGGCTGGCCCTGCTGCCGGGGCGGAAGACCGTCATCTACTTCTCGGACAACCTGCCGCTCGCCTTGCTGGAAAGGGCCGGCGGCGACGGATTGCGACACCGGTTCGACCTGCTGATCGGCCGCGCCAACGCGGCCAACGTCAGCGTCTATCCCGTGGACGCCGTCGGCCTGCGCGTCCACAGCCAGGACGTGGCCAACGGCAGGGCCATCAACAGCGCGGCGATGACGTCGCTCAACAGTTCCCCTGACGGCAGCGACGGCCAGGCGATGGCCCTCGGTATCGAGATGACACAGGCCGGTTCCACCTCCCACGTCTTCGGCCGGCTCGCAAAGGAGACCGGCGGCTTCGTCATCGAGAACACCAACGACCTGGCCGCCGGCTTCCGGCGCATCGACGCCGACCGCCGCTTCCACTACCTGCTGACGTACACACCGCGCAACGGGGACTTCGGCAGCGAGTACCGGCGCATCGAGGTGAAGGTCGCCCGGCGTGGCGCCGTGGTGCGGGCGCGGTCGGGGTACCACGCGGATCGATCGCTGGCGGTGATCCCCACGCTGGCGTATGAAGCCGGGCCGAGTGCGGCGCTGCTGGCCACGCCGCTGCCGACGACGATCCCGATTGAGGCGCGCGCGTTGCGGCTACCCACCAAGGACGCGCCAGGCCAGGTGGCGCTGCTGGTGCGCGTCCCGGCGGCGGGCCTCCAGTTCAGCACCGATCCGGTCCTTGGCCGCTACCGGACCGACGCCGCGATCC
>JANNIB010000425.1:0-13848 GCA_031404695.1 Acidobacteriota bacterium | reverse complement strand
AGCAGTACAAGCTGGGGCCGTCGACGTTCTTCGACAAGGAACACTTCGGCGACGACCGCCTGGTGGCGGGCATCGGGCGTCTGCCGTGGGACCAGTTCTTCGCCAAGGCGCCGCTCAGTGACGCCGCGCGTCGCGACCTCGTCCGGCTCCACGGCACCAACCCCGACTACCTGGCCGGCAAAACGACAGAGCAGAAGCTGGCGCTGCTCTCGCGCATCAGCCAGCAGGAGTTCCTGCTGAGACACGCGAAGATGAGCCCGGACGCCCTGCCGTATTTCCTGGGTCAGGGCGGGCGTAACAACAAGCGTGTCGACACGACGCCGGCGCTCGAGGCCGCGCATGCCGGCCGCGTCGGCTTCGACGGCCTCGGCCTGCCGCCGGAGGAGTCGTTCCGTCAGGGCAGCTTCACGTTCCACTTTCCAGACGGCAACGCCTCGATTGCGCGGCTGCTGGTGTCGCGGCTCGTGCCGGCCGCCATTCCCGGCACCCACGACATGGCGACGATCGTGAAGGCACCGCCGGTGGCCTACGACCGTCTCGACGACGCCGACACGCCGACGCGCCTCCGCTTGAACAGCACGGTCACGCGCGTGGTCGTGGACGGCCCGGCCAGTCGTTCTACCGGGACCCGCGTCGCCTACCTGCGCGACGGGAAGATGCATCAGGTGCGCGCCGAGAACGTCGTGCTGGCGTGCTTCAACTCGCTCGTGCCGCACCTCCTCCCTGAGCTCCCCGCCGCTCAGAAGCAGGCCCTGGCCTACGCGGTGAAGGTGCCGATGCTCTACACCAACCTCCTCGTCCGCCGCTGGACGCCGTTCCAGAAGCTGGGTGTGGCGAGCATCAACGCGCCGGGAATGTATCACCCGAACACCAGCCTCGATCCGGGCTCGACGGTAGGCGGTTACAAGGGCGTGACCACGCCAGACGAGCCGATCGTGGTGCACATGGTGCGCAACCCGAACCGGCCCGGCCTGCCCCGCAAGGAGCAGAACAGGCTCGGCCAACAGGAGCTGCTGACGGCCACCTTCCACGACATGGAGCTGTCGATTCGCCGGCAGATGGCGCGCATGCTCGCCAGCACCGACTTCGATCCGGCCGCCGACATCGTCGGCATCGCGGCGAATCGCTGGCCCGACGGCTACTCGTATACCTACGACACGCTGGCCGATCCCGACGTGGCGCCCGAAGCGCGTCCACACGTCATCGGTCGCCAGCGCTTCGGGCCCGTCGTCATCGCCAACTCGGATGCCGGCGCCGCCGCCTTCACGAACCAGGCCTTCGACGAGGCGCACCGCGCCGTGCAGGAGTTGCTCGTGAGCCGGGGTCTGGCGTGACGGGCGACGATCGCGAACTCGGCATGGGCCGCGCCATCGATCGGCGCGACTTCGTCAACGGCGCCGCTGTGGCCCTCGGCGCGTCGCTCCTGCCGAAATGGAGCTGGGCGCTCGACCACGATGCGGCGGGCGCGCAGACCGAGGCCGACGCCGCCTACCCTCCGCGCCGAACCGGCCTGCGGGGCAGTCATGCCGGGTCGTTCGAGGTGGCGCATGCGCTGCGCGACCAGCCAGCCGACCTGTCGGGTGTGTCGCACACCGGCGAGACCTACGACCTGGTGGTCGTGGGCGGTGGCCTGAGCGGCCTGGCCGCGGCCTACTACTTCGTGCAGCACGTCGGCCGGTCGGCGCGCGTGCTCGTGCTCGATAACCACGACGACTTCGGCGGGCACGCCAAGCGCAATGAGTTCATGGTCGGCGGCCGGATGCTGGCGCTGAACGGCGGCACCCTGAACATCGAGTCGCCGCTGCGCTACAACTTGCCGTCGCGCCAGCTGCTCGAAGGCATCGGTGTCGATCTCGACCGCTTCGTGAAGAGCAACGGCGCGAATCGCCGGCTCTACTCGTCGCTCGGCCTGCGCGGCGGGCATTTCTTCGACCAGGAGACCTGGGGCGCCGACAAGCTGGTCGTGCGTCCAGCCGGCCCGGCCGTCCGCGGACGCCGCTTCCCAGCCGAGTACGTCGACCTCATGCCGCTCTCGGCGCAAGCCAAAGCGGACATGCGCCGGCTGCAGGATCCGCAGCAGCCCGACTACATGCCGGGGCTGACGTCGGCCGAAAAGAAGGCGCGGCTGGCGACGATGAGTCTCGAGCGCTACCTGCTCGAGGTGGCGAAGGTCGACAAGCAGTGCCTGTGGTTCTTCATCACGACGGGCCGCGGGAACTTCTGCGTGGGCGCCGACGCCATTCCGGCGCTCTTCGGCGTCGAGATGGGCGTTCCGGGATTCCAGGGACTGGGCCTCGAGCCGATTGCCGAGGGCGTGCTCGCCGACCTCCCGGGCGGACACCATGGCCGTCAGAAAGCCGAGGGCGGCGGCGGCGAGATTCACTTCCCCGACGGCAACGCCACGCTCGCCCGCCTGCTCGTGCGGTGGCTGATTCCAGCCGCCGTGCCCGGCCGTACGCAGGAAGACGTGGGCGCGGCCCGCGTCGACTACTCACGGCTCGACCAGCATGGGCAGACCGCGCGCATTCGCCTTAACAGCACGGCCGTCGACGTGCGCCACGACGGCGCACCGGGGGCGGCGCCCGAGGTCGTCGTGAGCTACAGCCAGGGCGGACGGCTCCACGACGTGCGCGGCCGTCACGTCGTGATGGCGTGCTGGAACATGTTCATCCCGCACCTGGTGCCCGAGCTGCCGGCCGCACAGAAGGAGGCGCTGGCCTACGGCGTGAAGGGCCCGCTCGTCTACACGAGCGTCGCGCTGCGCAACTGGCGGGCGTTCCAGAAGCTCGGCGTGGCCAACGTCTCGACCCCGACGATGTATCACGACAGCTTCGGACTGGGCGAAGCGGTGGACCTCGGCGCTCTGACGCACCCGCGCACGCCGGACGAACCCGTCGTGCTGCGCATGGACCGGCATCCCTGCGCGCCGGGCCAGCCGCGCAAGGACCAGCACCGCATCGGCCGCGCGGACCTGCTGGCGACGTCGTTCGAGACGTTCGAACGGAACATCCGCGACCAGCTCGGACGCGTGCTCGGCGCCGGCGGGTTCGACCCGGCGCGCGATATCGCGGCCATCACGGTGAATCGCTGGCCGCACGGCTATTCGTACACCTACAACAGCCTCTACGAACCTCTCGAGTGGGTCTATACGGCCAGCCCCGACCGCCCGTGCGTGCGGGCGCGCCAGCCGTTCGGGTCGATTGCCATCGCCAACTCCGATGCGGCCGCCAGCCCGCATACCGATGCCGCGTTCCTCGAAGCCAGCCGCGCCGTCAACGAGATCCTCGAACGGCGCGCGTTCCCGTTCGTCAGCCGTCCCTGACGAGCTCTACTTCCGGTAGACGACCTTGCCGTCGAAGATCGTGACGGCAACCTGCACGTCGTCGGCCGAGGTGGGAGGCCGGGCAAAGACGTCGCGGCTCAACACGACGAGATCGGCGAGCTGGCCCACAGCCAGACGCCCCTTGTCGTCCTCATCGAACGACGCGTACGCCGACCCGGCCGTGTAGCCGTCGATCATCTCGCCGAGCGACAGGCGCTGGGTCGGCACCGTGCCGTGGTCGACCCGGCCCAGTCCGGTCCAGATGCCGCGCAGCGGGCTCAGCGACGCCACCGGCCAGTCACTGCCAAAGGCCAGACGGCCGCCGCCCTGGGCGATGCTCTTCCAGGGCCATCCGCGCGACTGCCGTTCGGGTCCGATGTTCTCCGACCACTGCCCCTTCGGGTTGGGCCGGTTCATGAGCGAGGTGTGCGGCGGCTGCAGCGAGGCGATGACGCCGAGCCGGCCAAAGCGCGGCACGTCGGCCCAGTCGATGGTCTCGATGTGTTCGACCCGGTGCCGGCGTCCGCGCGCCGGCGCCGGATTCGCCGTGGCCGCCTTCTCGAACGCATCGAGCGTCATCCGGACGCCGCCGTCGCCGATGGCGTGAATGAACAGCTGGTAGCCGCGTTTGTCGAGCAGCGCCACGATGCGATCGAGCTCGGCCTGGGAATAGTTTGGCAGCCCGGTCGTCGACGGATCGTTGAGGTAGGGCTGGAGCATCACGGCGGTGTTGGTCTCGATGACGCCGTCGACCAGCAGCTTGGCGGCGCCGGTCTTGAACCGGTCGTCGTTCTTCACGCCAGCGCGGATGCCATCGAAGCGGTCGGCATCAGCCTCGGTGAAGCCGGGCGACACCGACAACGCCGAGTACACGCGCAGCGTCAGCTCGCCGGCGGCACGGGCTTCGTCCCACACGGCGAACTCTTCTTCGCTGCCGTTGGCGTTCTGCACGCTGGTCACGCCCAGGGCGTGGGCGCGCGCAATACCGGCCTTGAGCGCGGCCCGCTGCTCGGCACGCGTGACTCTGGGCATCACGCGCCGCACCAGGTTCTGCGCCGCTTCCTTGAGGAGTCCGTCAGGGCCGCCCGAGGCGTCACGGGTGATGACGCCAGTGGCAGGGTCGGCGGTGGCCCGGGTGATGCCGGCCGCGTCGAGGGCCTGCGAATTCACCCACGTGCTGTGACCATCGAAGCAGACGAGCGCTGCCGGGCGGTCGGGCAGGGCCGCGTCGAGCTGCTGACGCGTCGGCAGGCCGCCAGGAAAGGCGCCGTAGTTCCAGCCGCGGCCCCGGATCCAGGTGGAAGAGGGATTCGCCGCCGCGAACTCGCGAATCCGCTGCTGCACCTCGTCGAGCGTCCGCGCGCCGCTCAGATCGAGTTCGGTCAGGCTCTGAGCGCCGCTGACGAAGTGCACGTGCTGTCGTTGAAGCCGGGCACCACCGTGGCCCCGCCAGCGTCGACGACGGTGGTGGCGGCGCCCCGCAGCGCCGTCACTGCCGCACCGCTGCCTACCATCACGATCCGGCTGCCGCGCACGGCCACCGCCTCTGGCACCGGCCCGTCCGCGCCGGTGAAGACGCGGCCGTTGGTCACGATGAGGTCCGCGGGCGACGCCGCCGGCTGCCCGGTGCCCGACGCCAGCGCCACACCGACGGCGAGTGCGGCAGCCGACAGGACGGCTGCCAGCACCCGCGCGCCGGCCGGAATCACGACCTGAAGCATGGCGTCAGAACTCGAAACGCATGCCGACCTGCAGCGTCCGCGGCCTGACGATGGAAAGCGTCTGCTGCCACGGCGTCGACGAGGTGACCTGCGAGCTGTTGTTGCGCAGCGTCAGCACGGTGTCGGTGTTCAGGATGTTCAGGAAGTCGACCGAGAAGCGCAGCCGGCGGCCGCCGCCGGCGTTCACGTCCTTGTCGATACGCACCTGGAGGTCGTTCACCGAGGGCAGGGCATACGTGCCGCGCCGGTCGGCCAGAATCGTGACGTCGCCCTGCCCCGGGCCCATGTTCCGCACGATGATCTGGCGTCCGTAGGGCCGGCCCGCCTCGTACGAGTAGCGGCCGCCGAGATGCACACCCCACGGCGCCTGGTAGGTGGCCGAGAGCTTCACCGCGTGCTCGGAGTTGGTCGCCGTGGGCCCGAAGGCGTTGAGGGTGTCGTTCGGATCGCGGCCGTAGCCGGCCGCCGGCGTCAGGTTGCTGAAGTCCTGCTGCGTGCTGCCGGAGACCGAACCCGACCCGAAGGCCTGCGAGTCCTGCCACGTGTAGGACGTGTTCACCTGCACGCGGTCCGAGAAGCGCTTATTGAACTCGACCACCACCGACTTGAAGCTCTGATCGAGGTCATTGCGGTTGACGACCGTGTAGAGGGGTGAGCCGACGCCGCTCGTCAGCGTCTGCACCGTGATGGTCTGCGTTCTGCCATCGAACGTGTCGACGACCTCGCGCGGCGCGTAGGTGCCGCGGGTATCGTGCAGGCGGATGAAATCCCCCTCGTTCTTGTAGACGAACGACACGGCCAGCCCGGCGCCGCCGGCGATCTGCCGCTCGATGCCGACCGAGAACTGATCGGTGTACTGGTTGTTCAGGCCGGAATCGACGGCGAAGTTGCGCTTGGGATCGGTGACGCTCACCGGGATGTCGTATTGCCGTGTGACCGGATTGTTTTCGCGCACGGCGGTGACGGCACCGCCCGGCGACAGCCCCGAGAACATCAGCGTGACGAGCTTGCCGTAGAAGCGTCCGTAGGCCGACTTCAGCACCGTGCGTCCCGACTCGTCGAGGCGGAACGTCAGGCCGGCCCGCGGCGCGAAGGTGTTGAACGAGATGACGTCCTCGATGCCGGTGTAGGAGACAACCGGAGGCGAAAAATTCGTGCCCTTGATGCCTTCGATCTTGGCCTCGGAGGTCATGTCGGGGATGTCGCCGCGCGTCGCATCGAAGCGCACGCCGAGGTTCAGGGTGAGTCGGTCGTTCACGGTCCAGGTGTCGGTGAGGAACGCGCCAAAGGAGCGGATGCGCCCGCCGGTCGCGGCCGGATCCTGGAACGTCGCGCGGTAAAGCGCGCCGTTCAAGTCGGTGTAGCTCACGCCGCCGATGCGGGCGAGCACCGTGCGCTGCGTGGCGTAAACGGACTGCACGCCCACTTTCAGATCGTGGCTACCCGGGCCTAGCGCCGAGGTCGAGCGCGCAAGGGACGCATCGAGCGTAGTGCGGTTGTGGAACTGTTTGCTGGCCGTCTGGCCGTTGATGCTCGCGATGCCGGTGCCCTGATCGACCCGCCCGGGCGTCTCGAAATCGTCGGCGTAGGGCGTGAAGTTGTCGCGGATGTAGATGCCGCCGCCGCGCACTTCGAGCAAAGTGGCGTTGCCGAAGGTCTGCGTGTACTGGCCGTAGACCACCGGGTTATGGCCGTGCTCGACGGTCTGGGTGATGAGCGGTGCCGTGCGGGTCGCGGTGGCCGCGCAACAGAACATGTTGTTGTTCCAGGCCACGGCGAGATTGCCGGTGTCGAAGAGCCGGCTCGTTACCTTCATGAACGGCTTGAAGTTCTTGCCGCCGGCGCGCTCGAGACTGGGGTCGACGCCGACGCCCGTGGTCGCCTGCCGGGTGGCCGTCAGCAGGCCGTAGTACCACAGCCGGTCACGCTTCACGGGGCCGCCCACCTCCCAGGTGGTCTGCTGGTTGTAGTGCACGGTAAACGGAAAGCGCTCGTTGGGCGTGTTGTTGCCCACCCAGGGCTTCGGAATCACGTAGCCACTGACCATCCCCTTGAGCTGGTTGGCGCCCGACTTGGTGATGATGTTCACGACACCGCCCTGGAAGCTGTGGAACTCTGCCGAGGCACCGATGGCCTTCACCTGCACTTCCTGCATGATGTCGGGGCTCGGGAAGTCCCACACCCCGCCGTTCGACACCGCCGAGATGTCGACGCCGTCGTACTGGAACTGGTTCTGATCGCTGCTCGAGCCGAAGATGATGAAGCGCGAATCGTTGGGCACCTGGTTGATCCGCACGGCCGGCGCGAAGGTCACCACGTCGAAGTACGACTGCCGGGCCGTCGGAATGTTCTCGAGCAACTGCCGGCTGAAGTTGGTCGAGAAACCGGCGTTGGTCGCATCGACCACCGGCGCTTCGCCGGTGACGACGACGGCCTGTTCGAGGGCGCCGATCTGCAGGCTGGCGTCGATCTGAATGGTGCGCCCGACCTCCACGCGCACGCCCTCGCGGCGAACCGGGCGGAAGCCCTGCAGGGTGAAGACGAGGGTGTATTCGCCCACCGGCAGGTTCGCGATCGAGAACAAGCCCTGGCTGTCGGTGATCTCGAGGGCCGGCGGGCCGATGCGCGCCGGACTCGAGGCCTCGACCGTCACACCGGCGAGCGCGCCGCCGGTATCGTCTTTGACGAATCCGCGCAGCCCTCCTGTGGACGTCTGGGCGCCGGCGCCGGCCGCGCCGGTCAGCGCCAGCATCACAACCAGAAGTGCGTGAACGAGTCGTTGAGAAGTCATGGGCCGTCTCCTGTTACCGTGTCGTTTGTCAGCTACGGCAGCGCGAACGCAATGAACTCCGGCGCCTGTTCGCGTCCGCCGATGGCGACCACGATGTACTGCTTGCCTTGGTGCAGGTAGGTGATCGGCGCCCCGGTCGTGCCGGCCGGCAGCTCCGTTTCCCACAGCACCTTGCCGGTGGCCTTGTCGAAGGCGCGGAACATGCGGCCGTGCATGCCGTCGCGGTTGGTGCCGGGGATGGCGTCGCTGCCCTCGCCGATGAACAGCAGCGACTTGGTCAGCAGCGGCGCGCCGCGGCCGGGAATCCCGAGCGGCGGCAGGTTGAGATCCTTGACCAGCGGGTGGTTGCGGGGGCCGTCGCCGTTGGCCGCCATCCACACCTGCGCACCGGTCTTCATGTCGATGGCGGTGATGCGGCCGTACGGCCCCTTGAAGATCGGGAAGCCGTCGATCGACAGGTCGGGGCCGGGCCACGGCGGTGGCGGCGCCGGGGGTGGACCGCCGGCCGTCCCTCGCGCCTGGGTCGCGTAGGCCATCGTCGCGTTCGGATCGTCGGTCTTGATGGCGCGGCTGATGCCCGGCTGGGTATGCGACACCGCGTAGTAGATCTCGGTCTCGGGATCGAAGGCGCCGGTATGCCAGTTGCCCGAGCCCCAGCCGCCCGGCATGATCAACTGGCCACGTACGCCACCCGGTTCGCTGCCGACGACCGCCGGCGGCGAGAAGAGCGGCCCGAACAGCAGACCCTTCACTTTCTCCCGGGCGCGCGCCTTCAGCTCCGGCGTGTAGTCGATCAGGTCGTCGTCGGTGAAGCCCTGGCGATCGAACGGCACGGGCCTGGTCGGGAACGGCTGCGTTTTCGCGGTCTGCTCGCCCGGCACCGTCGATTGCGGCACCGGCCGCTCTTCAATCGGCCAGACCGGGGTGCCGGTGACGCGGTCGAACACGTAGAGGAAGCCGGTCTTGCTCGGCTGCATCAGCGCCTTGATGCGCCGGCCGTTCACGGTGATGTCGCCCAAGGTCGGGGGGCCGACCGTGTCGTAGTCCCAGAGGTCGTGGTGGACCATCTGGAAGTGCCACACCCGCTTGCCGGTTTTCACGTCGAGGGCGAGGATCGAATCCGAGAACAGGTTGTCGCCGGGCCGGTGGCCGCCGTAGTTGATGCCGGTTGGCGCCGACGTGGGAATGTAGACGTGGCCGAGCTCGGCGTCGCTCGACAGGCAGCACCACGACGCCAGATCCCCGGAGAAGTTGTACGACTCGTCGCTCCAGGTGTCGGCGCCGTAGTCGCCGGCGCGCGGCACGACGTGGAAGGTCCACAACAGCTTGCCAGTGCGGGCGTCGAAGCCGCGGATGTCCTCGGGCGTCGCTTCTTTCTTCACGCCGCCGTCGCCGGCCCCGGCCGTGGCGCCGGCCACCACGACGACGTCGTTGACCACGACCGGGCTGGCCGTCCAGCTGAACATCGCCGCCAGCGGGTGATCCCAATGCAGGTTCACGCGGCCGCCCTCGCCGAAGTCCTTCACGTACGATCCGTCCCGGGTGTTGATCGTGTAGAGGTACTCGCCGCGCACGAGAAAGAGCCGCTCGTCGGCGCCGCTCTTCCAGTAGTCGACGCCACGCGGGCTGGGGCGCGACACTTCCTCGATGGTCTGGGCGACCGGCGCCTGCTCCCAGCGGGGCTCGCCTGAGCCCGGCCCGAAGGCGCGGATCAGTCCGACGGCGTTGGGCGCGTAGAGGACGCCGTTCATCATGATCGGCGTCGAGCGGAAGTTGCCCGACACGCGCAGCTCGGGAAATTGCTGCTTGATGCCCGGGTCGACGCCGGCGCGCCGCCACGCCACCGCCAGCCTCGTGACGTTGCCGCGATTCACCTGGTCGAGCGGGGAGTAGCGCGTGTAGCCGGCGTCGCCGCCAACGGTGCGCCACTGGCCGGTAACCGACTGGGCATCGAGGCGGTCGAGCGCGACCCAACCAGCCAGCGCGACCGCCGAAAGCGTCAGCATCCGGCGCTGCGTCACCGTGCGTCCAGAGGTTCCCACCGCAGTGACAAGAGTCCGAATACGCACGCGCCTGTCCTCCGGTTGCCGGATTCGTGAGCACCCGGCCACGTCATCGACGCGACTCGCAGCCCGTGGGTGGCGCATTGTTATCGGCGCAGGCCGTGTGAAGTCAAGTCATCACGGACGCTCTGCGCATACTATTTTTTGGAGGCATCACGACCATCCGCCTGGAGACACGGTCGGGGCTCGCCATGCGTATCCCGGATGGTTTGCGTGAGGAAGATACCGGTCGTGCGGGTCTCGCAGACTCGGCCAGACCGGCCTATTCAGATCACAGAAAACGCGCCGGCACGTCAGGAGTCAAGTAGACTCGCGGCGTTCGCGACAGACTCGGTGGCGTCGGTGCATCCCCGGAGGTCTCGCATGACCCGCAGGCGTGGATTTCGACCCGTGCTCTTGCTGATCCTTCTGTGCGCGCTTGGCGTGGCACAGGCGCTCTTCGACGATGCCGCGGCGGCTCGCACCCAGGGCGCGAAACAGGCGCCGCGCTTCGAGGTGGATCCGCTGTGGCCCAAGCCGCTGCCCAACCACTGGGTGCTCGGCAACGCCATCGGCGTCTGGGCCGACGACCGCGATCGGATCTGGATCATCCATCGCGGCTCGTCCACGCTCGACGCCAACGAGAAGGCGCTCGAACTGAAGGCCGGCGACTGTTGCGCCGGCGCGCCGCCCGTGCTGGCCTTCGACACCCAGGGCAACCTGGTGCAGAGCTGGGGCGGCCCGGGCGCCGGCTACGACTGGCCCACCGGCAACCATGGCATCTTCGTGGATCACGCCGGGATGGTGTGGATCGGCGGCAACGGGCCGGGCGACTCGCACATCCTCAAGTTCACGCAGGACGGCAAGTTCGTGGCCCAGTACGGCAAGCCCAACGCGCGTCAGAGCGGCGCCGGCCCGCAGGGTCAGCCGGCGTTCGCGCCGGGCAGCAGCGACCCGACGAGCTTCGGCCGCGTTGCGAAGATCTTCGTCGATCCGAAGGCCAACGAGGCTTATGTGGCCGACGGCTACCTGAACCGGCGCGTCGCCGTGCTCGACGCCGCCACCGGCAAGATCAAGCGCTTCTGGGGCGCCTACGGCAAGCCGCCCAACGATGCGCCGGAGGGCCGCTACGACCCGGCCGCGCCGCCGTCACCGAACTTCCGCAACCCCGTGCACTGCGCGGACCTGTCGAATGACGGCTTCGTCTACGTGTGCGACCGCCTGAACGACCGCCTGCAGGTGTTCCGTCCCGACGGCACCTTCGTGAAGGAAGCGTTCATCGACAAACACACGCGCGCCTCGGGCTCGGTGTGGGACGTGGCGTTCTCGAAGGATCCGCAGCAGCGGTTCCTGTTCGTGCCCGACGGCATCAACAACCGCATCAACATCCTGCAGCGCGACACGCTCGAGGTGCTGACCACCTTCGGCGACGGCGGACGCCAGCCGGGCCAGTTCTACGGTGTGCACAGCATCGCCATCGACTCGGGCGGCAACCTCTACACGACCGAGACGTGGGAGGGAAAGCGCATCCAGAAGTTCGTCAACAAAGGGCTGGCCCCGGTGACGAAGCTGCATCAGGGCACGGTCTGGCCGGCCACGCCGGCGCGGTAGGGGCCGTCTCGTGAGAGCATGAGGAGTCAGGAGGTGACCCATGAGGTCACCAGATGTATCCATGCCCGCACACCGCAGCTCTGCCCCGTCACCGGCGTTGACCCGCCGCGGCTTCCTCGAACACCTGGGCACGATCGGCGGCTCGTCGCTCGTGATGACCGCGCTGAGCTCGTGGGATTTGATGGCCGAGGGCGCCGGCCAGCGGCCGGCGCTCACCGGTAAGCCGGCCAAGGCCAAAGTGCTGATCCTCGGCGCGGGCACCTCCGGGCTGGTCGTGGCCCACGAGCTCGGCAAGCTCGGCTACGACTTCCACGTGCTCGAGGCGCGCGATCGCGTCGGCGGCATCGCGTGGAGTGTCCGCAAGGGCTCCACGCACACGGAGCTCGGTCCCGGCGGCGAGACGCAGGTCTGCAACTGGGATGACGGCCAGTATGTGAACGCCGGCGCGTGGCGCATCCCCCACTCGCATACTGGCATCCTCGGCTACTGCCAGGAACTCGCCGTGCCGATGCAGGTGTTCCTCAACGACTCCGACGCCAACTACTTCTACGGCGAAGGCACGGTCGCCGGGTCACTGTCGAACAAGCGCATCCGCATGCGCGAGGTGAAGGCGGATCTGTTCGGGCAGATCAACGAGCTGCTCGTCAAGGCCGTCGACCAGGGCCAGCTGAACGCGCCGCTCACCGCCGACGACCAGAAGCGCCTCACCGAGTTTCTGCTGCGCCACGGCTATCTCGACGGCAAGACCAGAACCTACAAGACGTTCGCCGACCGCGGCGAGGGCGACGTGATGAAGCTCTCGGCGCTGCTCGAGGCCGGCTTCGGCAATCGCCTGCGCTCGATCCCGCCGATGGAAGGCACCGCTGCGGCGCCGATGTTCCAGCCGATTGGCGGCATGGACCAGATCTGCAAGCACTTCCAGAAGGCGATTGGTCCCAAGCGCCTCACCTTCAATGCGGCGATCGAGTCGGTGCATCAGGACGACGCCGGCGTGAAGGTGGTCTACAAAGACACGAAGAGCGGCAAGAAGGCCGAAGTGACGGCCGACTACGTCGTGGCGTGCCTGCCGCTGTCGATCCTCTCGGGCATCGACATCAACCTGTCGGACACGATGAAGGAAGCCGTGCAGCGCGTGACCTACAGCGACAGCGCCAAGATCGGGCTGGCGATGAAGCGCCGCTTCTGGGAGGAAGACGACCGCATCTTCGGCGGCCATCTCTATTCGAATTTGCCGATCGGCGAGTTCTCGTATCCGTCGTACGACTACTTCTCGAAGAAGGGCGTGCTGCTGGGTCTCTACTCGAACGGGCCGATCGCCGATCTGCTCGAGCGGCCCGTCGCCGCGCGCATCGAACACGTGCTCACCCACGCCAGCAAGGTGCACCCGCAGATGCGCGCCGAGTTCGAGAGCGGCTACGCCGTCTACTGGAAGAAGGTGCCGTTCAGCAACGGCGGCTACGCCACCGTGCGCGCGACGTCCCTGCGCGAGCAGCTCTCGAAGGTCGAAAACCGGATCGTCATCGGCTCGGCCGCAACGGCGCCGCGCTCCCTGCCCGACTGGCAGGAAGGCGCAGTGGCCGCCGGCTGGCAGGCGCTGCAGTCGGTGCACGAACGCGCGATGCGCGGGTAGCTACCAGCGTCAGGGCACTCGCCGCATCAGGTCGGTAAACCAGTTCGACACAATCCGAAGGTTGCGGGCCTCCGGCACGGACTCCTCCCGCATCATCAGGAACCTGCCGTCGGGTGCGACGTCGTAGTTCGGCAGGCCCGCGGCACCTGGCACGAACTGCCCCTCGAACAGCAAACGGGGACGCCCAGCCTGGAACGTCGGTGTGGTGACCACCGGGAGGGCCATCATCCGGCCGCTCACGCGGTAGAAAATCTCGCGGCCATCCCGGCTCCAGGTCACTTCACTGCCACCCTCCGTTGTCAGTTGGCGCTTCGGGCCGGGTCCGGGTAACGGCTGCACGAACACCTCGTAGCGACCGGTTTCTTCGCTCGCATAGGCGACGTAGCGCTCGTCGGGCGACAGCACCGGCCCCCATTGATTGGCGCTATCGCCGACGAGCATGGTCGGTGTGGCTGGAACGTCGACGGAACGCATCAGGATGTCCGCGCCGCTCCTGGTCCCGAAATCGTTGAGCAACATGTCTCCAGCGCGCGTGATTGCGGCCGGCGAAATCCGACGGGGCCAGGTGAACACTTCCTGCGCGGGCTGGGTGCCATCGACGGCGTGTGTGACCACGCGAACACCGGTGAGGTGATCCTCGGCGTACGCCAGGTGCGTGCCGTCTGGATCGAAGGCCAACCCGCCGAACGCGAACAGGACGCGGCGGCCGAACGTAAGTCGTTCCAGTGTCG
>JANNIB010000424.1:0-1999 GCA_031404695.1 Acidobacteriota bacterium | reverse complement strand
GTTCCTGGTGTTGTCCACTCTGCCCTTTGCGGTGGCCGGCAGCGTCTGGCTGCTGGCGCTCATGGACTACAACCTGTCCACGGCGGTCTGGGTCGGGCTGATCGCGGTCGCGGGGGTCGCGGCGGAGACCGGCATCGTGATGGTGGTCTACCTCGACGAGGCCTTCGCGCGCCACATGCGCGAGGGCCGTATCCGGACTCCCGAGGATGTGGATGCCGCCGTCGTCGAGGGGGCGGCGGCCCGCGTGCGCCCGCTGGTCATGACGGTGGCCACGACGGTGCTCGGGCTGTTGCCGCTGTTGTGGGAGGCCGGCGTTGGCGCCGACGTGTCAGCGAGAACGGCGGCGCCGGTGGTCGGTGGCCTGTGGTCGTGCATGATCCTGACGCTGCTCGTGCTGCCTGCCGCATACGCGATGTGGCGCCGACATCAGGTGCGTGTCGGGCTGGCGGCGGGGTCCGTGGACAGCACTCTCGCATCCGTCACGTCCCCAGGTGTCGCGTGACCACCGGCCTGACGTCGACGGAAGCACAGCGGCGGTTAATCGAGTTCGGGCCGAACGAGATCAGCCGCGAGCAGGCGACCAATCCCCTGGCGCTGCTCGCTCGCCAGTTGGCCAGCCCCGTCATCTGGCTGCTGCTGGGCGCGGCCGTGCTGTCGGCCGCGCTGGGCGAACTGCTCGATGCCGCCGCGATTGGGACGATTGTGATCGTCAACGCGGCGATTGGCTTCTTCCAGGAGCACCGCGCGGAACGCGCGGTGATGGCGCTGCGCTCGATGACCGCGCCGCAGGCACGGCTGATGCGCGATGGTCACAGCGTCATGGCCCCGGCCAACACCGTCGTGCCCGGCGATCTACTCGTGCTCGAGGCGGGCGACGTGGCCGCGGCCGACGCACGCCTGCGCACGGCTCACGCCTTGACCACGAATGAAGCCGCCTTGACCGGCGAAAGCACCCCGGTCGAGAAGACGACGGTGCCGACCGCACCGGACACGCCACTCGCAGACCGTCACGACTTCGTGTTCATGGGCACGTCGATCGCCACGGGCACCGGTGTCGCCGAGGTCGTCGCGACCGCGATGCAGACCGAGCTCGGCAAGATCGCCCACCTGCTGGCGACCGCGCAGGAGACCGTGACGCCGCTGCAGCGCCGTCTTGCGCGTGTAAGTCAGACGCTGCTGTATCTCTGCGGCGGCATCGTGGCCGTCGTCGCCCTGGCCGGGTGGCTGCGCGGATGGCCGCTGATGCAGGTGTTCATGGCCGCCGTGTCGCTGGCGATCGCGGCCGTGCCCGAAGGACTGCCGGCGGTCGTGACCATCGCCCTGGCCGTGGGGGTGCAGCGCATGGCGGCCCGCCAGGTGCTGGTCCGACGGCTCCCGGCGGTCGAAACGCTCGGCTGCGCCACGGTCATCTGTACGGACAAGACTGGCACGCTCACGACCGGCGTCATGCGCGTGCGCGAGCTGTGGGGCCCCGACCACAGCAAGCTGCTGTTTGCCGGAGCGGCCTGTTCCGACGCCGAGCTCGGTGCCGACAACCACGCCGGTGTGGGCGATCCCACCGAGCTGGCCATCCTGATCGCGGCCGCCGAACGTGGCATTCACCGTGACCAGATCGAAGCCACCGCGCCGCGAGTGTCGGTAACTCCCTTCGACGCCGTGCAGAAACGCATGTCGATCGAGCGGGCCGACGGCAGCGTGTATATCAAGGGAGCCGTTGAAACCGTCCTGCCGCTGTGCGTGTCGGGCGTGGATGGCGCCTCGGACGCCAACGCCCAGATGGCGGAGCGGGGATTGCGCCTCCTCGCGGTGGCGGTCGCGCCGGCCGGCGGGGAGCCTCGGGCCGCCCTGGTCGGGCTTTTTGGCATCGCGGACCCGCCCCGCACGGAGGCGATCGACGCCATCGCTGCCGCGCGTGCCGCCGGCATCACCACGGTCATGATCACCGGTGATCATCCGGTGACGGCCCGGGCGATCGCGCGAGAGCTCGGAATCCTGGCAG
>JANNIB010000423.1:0-1794 GCA_031404695.1 Acidobacteriota bacterium | reverse complement strand
ATCGCCGCCTTGCGGAGGGATTTCGAGCGAATACAGCATGGACACGCCCAGTTTGTCGAAGACGAAGATCTCCTGCATCGTGATGACGTCGCCTTCCATCCCGGTGATCTCGGAAATGCTGGTGACCTTGCGCGTGCCGTCGCTCAATCGGGTCTGCTGCACCACGAGCTGGATCGCCGAGGCGATCTGCTGCCGCATCGCCTTCTCCGGCAGACTGATCGAACCCATCGCGACCATGGTCTCGATACGGGTCAGGGCATCCCGGGCCGTGTTGGCGTGCACGGTGGTCAAGGAGCCGTCGTGACCGGTGTTCATGGCCTGCAACATGTCGAGGGCTTCTTCGCTGCGGACCTCGCCCACCACGATGCGGTCCGGCCGCATACGGAGGGCGTTCACGACCAGCTGCCGCTGCCGAATGGCGCCCGTGCCTTCCACGTTCGCCGGCCTGGTCTCGAGCCGCACGACGTGTTCTTGGTGCAGCTGCAGTTCGGCCGCGTCCTCGATCGTGACGATGCGCTCCTTCTCGGAGATGAAGCTCGACAGCACGTTGAGGAGCGTCGTCTTGCCGGCGCCGGTGCCGCCGCTGATCAGGCAGTTGAGGCGCGCCCGCACGCAGTGCGAGAGAAACTCGAGCATCGGGGCCGTCAGCGCCCCAAGGCCCACCAGGTCGGTTGCCTTCAGTCGCTCGGCCGGAAACCGCCGAATCGACAGCAGTGGACCGTCCACTGCCAGGGGCGAGATGATCGCGTTCACGCGCGAGCCGTCGGGCAACCGGGCGTCCACCATCGGCGAGCTGTCATCCACGCGCCGACCGACGCGGCTGACGATGCGGTCGATCACCCGCAGCAAGTGCGCGTTGTCCTGGAACGACGCGGTGACGCGCTCCAGCTGGCCGTTCCGCTCGACGAACACATGCTGGTAGGTGTTGACCAGGATGTCGCTGATGCCCACGTCCCGCAGGAGCGGCTCCAGGGGACCGAGGCCGAACACGTCGTCGAGCACCTCGGCAAAGAGCGTTTCGCGTTCGCCGAGGTTGAGCGGCGCAGACTCCTCCGCGAGCAGCTGGCTCAGCAAGGATCGGATCTCGGCCTCGGCGCGCGGGCGATCGGCGTGCGCCAGCGCCTCCAGGTTCAGGCGATTGAGCAGCTTCCGGTGGACCGTCGCGCGCAGCTCCAGATACTGCTGGCGCGGGGTGGCCATCATGGATCGGACCGGCGGCTTACTCGCCGTCGGCGGCTGCAAAGGGGGGGCGGCGACGCTGGACATGGGAGGCTACCAGATGGAGGCCAGACGCTGGATACCCAGCGTCGAGCGCCCGCGGCTCGGGACGGCGGAGGCGGCCGCCGGGTCGAGCAGACGGCGTGTGAAGCTGTCGAACTGCTTGGCCATGTCGGAGTTGTCGCTCATCGTCAACGGCACCCCGGAGTTGAGCGCGCCCGAGACGGTTCGGTAGTCGCTCGGAAACATGTGGTCGACCGGACGGCCCATCGCGCTCTGGATCTGCGGCAGCGGGATCGGGAACGGCTCGGCCGCGCGATTGAGCAGGACGCGCACGCGTTCCTCGGTCGGCCCCAACTGGCCGATGCGTTCGAGGAGCCGCTGGGCGTTGCGCACCGAGGGCACGTCAGGGTTGGCGACCATGCAGATGGTGTCGGACGTATACAGCGCCGCGATGGCGCACGGCGTCAGCTGCGACCCCACGTCGAGGATGATCAGAAGGACCGAATGACCTGGGCGCGGATCGACCGACTGGCCGACGAGTGGTTGCCACCACCCCATGTGCTTCATCCCTGG
>JANNIB010000422.1:0-9263 GCA_031404695.1 Acidobacteriota bacterium | reverse complement strand
GACCGGCCAGCGCCTTCGAGCAGGCGGCCCCAGCGGGTGAGGTCACCTTCACGAAGGACATCGCGCCGATCCTCCAGCGCAGTTGCGAGACCTGCCACCGCGCTGGTGGCGGCGCTCCGATGTCGCTGACCACCTACGAAGAGGTGCGGCCGTGGGCCCGCGCCATCAAGCAGCGTACCGGCATCGGCCCCAGGGCCGGCGTCATGCCGCCCTGGTATGTCGAGAAGAACATCGGCATCCAGCACTTCAAGAACGACCCCTCCCTGAGCGCGGCCGAAATCACCGCCGTCGCCACCTGGGCCGACACGGGGGCGCCGCGCGGCAATCCCGCCGACATGCCGCCGGCCCGGGTCTGGAGTGAAGCCACGAAGTGGTCCATCGGCGAGCCCGACCTCATCATCAACACCGCGGACCTGGTCGTGAAGGCCGGGTCGCCGGATTGGTGGGGCGAGATTCCCCGTGTGCCGACGGGGCTCACGGAAGATCGCTACGTCGCCGCCCTCGAGGTCAAAGAAGTGAACGACGTGCCCACCGCGGGCACGGGCCGCGACACCGTGGGCGGGCGCTACGTCTTCCATCACATGATCTGGAGCACGCGCACACTGGGGCAGGAAGGATCGAGCAACCCGGCCGACGGCACCTCGTGGCCGGTCCACGAGGTGGGTCGCGAAGCCGACTTCTTCGATGCCAAGTCGGCGCGCCTGCTCGAGGCCGGCTCCTCGATCGTCAGCGACTCGGTGCACCTGCACTCGAATGGCCGCGACACCAGGGCCCATCTCCAGATCGCCTTCAAGTTCATGCCCCGCGGCTACAAGCCCGAGTACCGCCGCTCGCGGGTGTCGCTGGGCAACGGCGTCGACATCGACGTCAAGAGCATGGAAGCCGGCCAGCAGCTGCACGCCTATGCCGTGCTGAAGGAGAACACCAAGCTGCTGTCGTTCGAACCGCACCTGCACGCGCCGGGCGAGCGCATGTGCCTCGAAGCCATCTGGGGCTACAACATCCAGACCCTCAGCTGCGTCGGCTACGATCACAACTGGGTGCGCGGCTACGACTTCGCCGACGACGCCGCGCCGCTGCTGCCGAAAGACACCATCCTGCACATCGTCGGCTACATGAACAACACGCCGTCGAACAAGAACATCCCCGACCCTCGTAACTGGCAGGGGTCGGGCAACCGGTCCGTGGCCAACATGTTCATCGACCTGGGCAACCGCGTGTCGCTCACCGACGAGCAGTTCGCGGCCGAGATGGCGGCGCGGCGCGAGAAGTTGAAGCTGACGCGCAACAGCGTCGTCGTCGGCTGTCCGCTCTGCAACGTGGCGCCCGAGCGCCCGGTGGCGACGCCGGCGGCGCCGCCGCGGCCGCAGCAGTGAGGGCGAGGTCTCTGATGCGTGCACGAACCGGGCTGCTCACGCTGGTCATGGCGGCTGGTCTGGCCGCCGGGGCCGAGCGTCTCACGGCGCAGTCGCTGTCGTACTCGAGTGGACAGAACGTCTCGCCCGCCTACGAGGGATGGGAGGAAGATGCCAACGGGGCGCGGTATTTCGTATTCGGCTACATGAACCGCAACTGGCAGGAAGAACTCGACGTGCCGGTCGGCCCGGACAACGGCTTCAGTCAGGGCCCCGCCGACCAGGGGCAGCCGACACACTTTCTGCCGCGCCGTAACCGCTTCGTGTTCCGGGTGGCCGTGCCCGGCGGTTTCGCCGCGAAAGACGAGTTCGTGTGGACGCTCACAACGCGAGGGAAAGTCGAGAAGGCCTACGCGACGCTCAGTCCCGACTACAAGATCGACGACGTCGTGCGGGCATCGGAAACCGGCGCCCTTGGCGCCGGCACCAGCAGTCCGGAAGTGCGCGCCAACACGCGTCCGATTCTCGAGGTCCAGGGCCGTCGGGAACGTACGGTGAAGGCCGGCGACACCCTGACGCTGAACGCGGTGGTGGTCGACGACGGCATTCCCAAGCGCCGCGGGTCCGGACTGTCGGGGGCGGCCGTGACCAACGAGGGATCGCGTCGCGACGACCAGCTGTCGGAGTCGAGCGCCGAGAACCCGGTGCGGGTGAACCGCGCGATGCTGCCGCCCGCCCGGGCTACGGTGGGCAAGAACGTCGGCCTGCACGTGACCTGGTACGTCTACCGTGGCCAGGGCCGAGTCACGTTCAGCCCCGACCAAGTGATGGCCTGGGAGGACACGCGAACGGGCGCCAACTCACCATGGGCACCGATTTGGGCGCCGCCAGAGCTGGCCGACAACGGTCGGACCTCGGTGCAGGTGACGTTCCACGACCCGGGGACCTACGTGCTCAGGTCACACGCCGATGACGGCGCCCTGACGACCGACGAGCAGGTGACCGTCGTGGTGACGCCAAGGTAGCGGCCACGACGAGGCGGCCTCAGCCGCGTTCGACCGGCTCGACGAGTTCCAGGGCCTGGTCCACCATGCGTTCGAGTTCGCCGGCGCGGGCGGCCACGCTGCCGTCGGCGTGCACCTGCGAGTCGCGGGCGCGGAAGTACTCGTCGGCGATGTTCAGCGCAGCGAGAATCGCCAGCCCGAGGGTGTCGCTCGAGGGCGCCGAGTCGAAGGCCACCTTGAGCTTGCGATCGACGTAGGTCGCCAGCTCCTGCACGTACGACGGGTCGAGCGAGCTGCGGATGGGATACCGCTGCCCGTTCACCTCGACGTGCACGACGCGCGGTTCGGCCATGACGAAACGCTACAGCTTGAGCGTGTCGAGCTCGGCGAGGATCTCGCCGACGCGGGCGCGGATGAGGTCGCGCTCTTCCTTGAGGGCGCTCACCTCGGAGCCGGCGGACTCGGCTTGCGCCACCCGCTCCTGCAGCGCCGTCAGCTCGCGCTGCAGCTTGCCGTTCTCTTCTGTCAGGCGCGTGTGTTCGCCCTTCAAACGCGAGATCGTGCTCACCAGCAGCTTGATCTTCTCTTCGAGCCGATCGAACGGTTCCACGCCTGCCATCGTCTTCGCCATCGTCTGACCTTTGAACGCCGTTATCGTGGGGCCGCGCCCACTGCCGCGGCCGCCTGGTTCACTCTGACCATCGCACTGTGGATCTCGTCGTCCACCAGCGTGCGATCCGGGGCCTGGAACGTCAGCCTGAAAGCGAGGCTGAGCGTGCCGTCGGCGAGTTTGGGATCGAAGCGATCGAAGAGTCTGATCTCGACGAGATGCTCCGACACGTGCGCCTTGCGGATGGTGTCACGAAGTGTTTCGGCAGACAAGGTGGGATCGACCTTGAAGGCGACATCGCGGACCACGGCGGGGAAGCGCGGCAGCGGCACGACGCGCGTCGCGCCTGGCGGCGCCGCGCCGGTGATGGCATCGAGATTCAACTCGAGCACGTAGACATCGTCGGCGCGCGGGATGCCGCGCGCATCGGCGAGGGCCGGCGACAGCAGGCCGCAGACGCCGACCGGGCGCGACCCGGCCATCACGCCGGCGGCGCGTCCGGCGACGAGGTAATCCGGCTCGACCAGCGCGAAGGTGAGCGGCACGCCCAGCGTCACGCCCACATGCTCGACCACGCCCTTGACGTCGAAGAAATCGACCTCGCGGCGCCCGCCGCTCCAGTGATCGCCGCCGGCGGCGCCGGTCCACGCCGCCGCCAGGGACCGCCGCTCGCCGTCGGCGCCGAACGCGGTGGCGATCTCGAACAGGCGCACGTCGCGCCGGCCGTGCCGGCGGTTGTGGCTGACCGCGTCGACGATGCCGGCCAGCACGGTGGGCCGCATCACGGCGAAGGTCTCCGACAGCGGATTGGCGAGCGCGATCGGCGCGGCGCCGCCGGCAAACGGCGCGGCGGCGGCGGCTTCGATGAACGCGAAGCTGATGGCTTCCGAGAACCCGAGCGCCAGCAGGCCGCGGCGCGCGGCGGCGTCACGCGTGATGCGCGGGTCTGAGGGCGGCGGCGCCTGGGACACGGGCGGGAAGGTGGCCGGCAGATGTTCGAAGCCGTGATGCCGCCCCACTTCTTCGATCAGGTCTTCGGGCCGCGCGATGTCGGGCCGCCAGCCCGGCACGCGCACCTGCCACGAGGTGCGGCCGGCATCGGCGCGGGCCGTGAAGCCGAGCGCGTCGAGGATGCGCTCCACCTCGATGACCGGCACCGGCATCCCCAGCAGGCCTTCGACGTGCGCGTGGGTGAGCGGCACGAGGCGCGGCTCGAAGGGGCGCGCGACCTCGTCCACCATCGTGCCGTCGGCGGTGCCGGCGCCGATGAACTCGAGCAGCGCGCAGGCCCGGGCCATCGCGCGGGCCTGCACGGTGGGGTCGGCGCCGCGTTCGAAGCGCATCGAGGCTTCCGAGCGCAGGCCCAACGCCTTGCTGGTGGCGCGCACCGCGCCGGGCTTGAACCAGGCGCTCTCGAAGACGATCCGCGCCGTCTCGGCCCGCACCTCGGAGTCGAGGCCGCCCATCACGCCGCCCACGGCCGAGGCACGGTCGGCGTCGGCGATGACCAGCATCGAGGGGGCGAGGGTGCGGCGCTTGCCGTCGAGGGTGGTGAGGGCTTCGCCGGCGCGAGCGGCACGCACCACGATGGCGTCGCCAGCGAGGCGCGCGTGGTCGAAGGCGTGCATCGGCTGCCCGAGTTCCAGCAGCACGTAGTTGGTGATGTCGACGACGTTGCTCGTCGGGCGCACGCCGAGCGCGGTGAGGCGGCGCTGCATCCAGGCGGGCGAGGGGGCCACCGTCACGGCGGCGGCGGCGCCGACGTAGCGGGGGCACAGGTCCGGGGCGTCGAGCGCGACCGAGAAGGTCGCGCGGTCCACGGTGGCCAGCGTCGCGCTGCGCAGATGGCCGGTCGCATCAGCCGACGGCAGGCCGAGGGGCAGGCGGTACACGGCCGCGATCTCGCGCGCGATGCCGACCACCGACATGCAGTCGGGGCGGTTGGCGGTCACGTCGAAGTCGAGCACGGCGTCGCCGTCGACGGGCGCCTGGCCGGGCGGCGCTTCACCCGGAGGCGCCGGTTCGATGCCCTCGAGCGCGAGCCCGCGCAGCGACAGCCGGCGGCCGATCTCGGCCGGCCCGTCGGGCACGTCGACGAAGTCCTTGAGCCACGAGTAGAGGACCTTCATACGGCGAACTGCTCCAGGAAGCGCAGGTCGTTCTCGTAGAAGAGGCGGATGTCACCGACGTCCCACTTCAACATCGCGACGCGCTCGATGCCCATGCCGAAGGCGAACCCCGTGACTTCGGCCGGGTCGTAGCCCACGGCTTCGAAGACCGCCGGATGCACCATGCCGCTGCCGAGGATCTCGAGCCAGCCGGTGTGCTTGCACACCGGGCAGCCGGTGCCCTTGCAGCGGATGCAGGCGACGTCCACCTCGGCGCTCGGTTCCGTGTAGGGGAAGAAGCTCGGACGGAAGCGCACGGCGGTGCCGGCGCCGAAGAGCGCTTCGGCCATCGCCAGCAGCGTGCCCTTCAAGTGGGCGAGCGTGATGCCCTTGCCGACGACCAGTCCCTCGCACTGGTGGAACATCGGCGTGTGCGTGAGATCGAGGTTGTCGCGGCGGTAGACCGGCCCAATGGCCACCAGGCGCACCGGCGGATCGTGCTGTTCCATGTAGCGGATCTGCATCGCCGAGGTGTGCGTGCGCAGCAGCGTCAAGGGCTGTGGACCCCGCGCCTTGGGAGCCGCAGCCGCGGCCCACGGTGTGGTCGGCGCGGCCGTCACCGGCGCCTCGAGATACAGCGTGTCCTGCATGTCGCGCGCCGGATGCTCCTCCGGCATGTTGAGCGCTTCGAAGTTGTGGTAGTCGTCTTCGATCTCGGGCCCTTCGAGCACCTGATAGCCGAGCCGCGTGAAGATCTGCTGCACTTCCTCACGCACGAGGCTGAGCGGATGGCGGTGACCGATTGCCGGCGCGCGGCCAGGCAGCGTGATGTCCACCGCGTTGGCCGGACGGCGCGTGCCGGCCAGCGCCGCCTCGCGCTCGGCGAGCGCGGCTTCGACGGTGGTCTTGAGCGCGTTGACCTGCTGCCCGAAGGCCTTGCGATCGGCGGGCGGCAGCGATGGCAGATGCGCCATCAGGTCAGCGATCTTTCCGGACTTGCGGCCGGTCCACGCGACTTTCAGCGCATCGAAGGCGGCGGGCCGGGCGGCCGTCGCCGCGGCGTCGGCGGCGGCGAGCGCCGCAGCGAACGACCGTTGGTAGTCGGAAATGAGCCCTGTCAGCTCATCGAGGGAAGACATGGGGACCTATTCTTGGGGCTGGGGGCTGGGGACTGGGACTTCGGGCGGGAGAAGTGCAAAAAGAAAAGCACCAGGCAGGACGTGTCCCAGCTGGTGCTTCTCGTGTGATGGCGCGTCGTCGGTGGGCGGGATGTTGACGAGCCCCAGCCCCCAGCCCCTAGTCCCCAGCCGCTTGTTCTCAGGCCACGCCCGCCGCCGTCTTGGCCTGGGCGACGATGCTGGCAAAGGCCGCGGCGTCGCGCACGGCGAGTTCCGCGAGGCTCTTGCGATCGAGTTCGATGCCGGCCTTCTTGATGCCGCTCATGAAGACGCTGTACGACACCCCGTGCTCGCGGGCGGCGGCGTTGATGCGCATCACCCAGAGGCTGCGGTAGTCGCGCTTCTTGCGCTTGCGGCCGGTGTAGGCGTAAACGCCTGCCTTCTCGGCCGCCTCCTTCATGAACTTGTAGAGCTTGGACTTGTTCTGGAAGTAGCCCTTGGTGAGCTTCTCCAGCTTCTTTCGCTTGGCACGACGGACCGTGCCGCGTTTGACGCGAGGCATGCTGACTCCGGATAGCGATCAGGGGTCGTGAGAACTTGGCGCCGACCGCGTGACGCGGGCGGCGGTGGGGAAGGGCGCGGCGGAAAGGCCCTGATCGCCTGCCGCGCTCTCGATTCTGAGACGTGGCTGCGGCGTGGCTCTGTCGAGCCCTAGCCCGCAGCTTCCAGCCCCCAGCCCCTAGTCGTACGGCAGCATCCGACGCAGCTTGTGCTGCTCGGAATCCGACACCAGCTTGTTGCCACGCGCGTGGCGCTTCATCTGGGTCGACTTGCACGTCAGCTGGTGACGCTTGAAGGCGGCGGTGCGGGTGAACTTGCCCGTGCCGGTCTACTTGAAGCGCTTGGCGGCGCCACGGTGGCTCTTCATCTTCGGCATGATCGGTCTCTAGCTTTCCGTCAACTCTTCGCCGCCGTCGGCGCTGCGGCCGGCGCGTGCGGCCGGTTTACCGCCGCGCTTCTGCGACAGGATCGTGTGCATCTGGTTGCCCTCCTGCCGGGGCATCGTCTCGGGCAGGGCCACGTCGGCCAGGTCCTCGATGAGCCGCGTCAGGATGCGGTGTCCGATCTCCGGGTGCGCCATCTCGCGGCCGCGGAAAAACACCGTGGCTTTGACCTTGTCGCCTTCTTCGAGGAAGCGCTCGATGTGCTTCTTCTTGAACTGGTAATCATGCTCGTCCACCTTCGGACGGAACTTGATTTCCTTGACCTCGATCACTTTCTGGTGCTTCTTTGCCTCGCGCGCCCGCTTGGCCTCCTGGTACTGATACTTCCCGTAGTCCATGATCCGGCAGACCGGCGGCACGGCGGTGGGGGAGATCTCCACGAGGTCCAGTCCCTTGGACCGGGCAATCGTGAGCGCCTGGGGAGGCGGCATGATGCCCAATTGCTGGCCCGTTTCGTCGATGACCCGGATCTCGCGGACCCGGATGCGTTCGTTGGTTCGGACACGGTCGTCACGACGACCGGCGCGGTTGCGATCGAATGCGATACTCAGCCTCCAGACGGAAAGAGTTTAGGATAGCCGCTTCTCGGCAACCTCGGCAAGGGCTTCCGCCACAAATCGGTCGAGCGGAGTCGCGCCGAGGTCGCCCCTGGAGCGGTGACGCACGGCCACGGAGCGGTCGGCCGCCTCGCGATCGCCCAGCACCAGCATGTAGGGCAGCTTCTGAAGCTGGGCTTCGCGAATCTTGTAATTGACCTTTTCGGGCCGTTCGTCGATGACAGCCCGCAGCCCGGCGACCTGCAGGGCCGCCAGCACCTCGTGGGCGTAGGCGTTGGCCCGGTCGGTGATGGGCAGCACCGTCACCTGCACCGGCGCCATCCACAGGGGGAACGCGCCGGCGAAGTGTTCGATGAGAATGCCGATGAAGCGCTCGAAACTGCCGAAGATGGCACGGTGGATCACGACCGGCGTGTGGTGGGCGTTGTCGGCGCCCACATAGCGCAGTTCGAAGCGGGCCGGCATCTGATAGTCGAGCTGGATGGTGCCGCACTGCCACTTCCGCCCGAGGGCGTCGGTGATGTCGAAATCGATCTTGGGGCCGTAGAAGGCGCCCTCGCCCGCTTCGAGCACGTAGGGCTGCGCGGCGCCCTCGAGCGCCTGGTGGAGCGACGCCTCGGCGGCGTCCCACGTCGCCACCTCGCCGAGGAACTTCTCGGGGCGCGTGGCCAGCTTGGCGGTGTATTCGAGACCGAAATCGCGGTAGACGCGCTGCACCAGCTTCAGCAGGGCCTCGACCTCGGACGCGATCTGGTCATCGGTCACGAAACAGTGGGCGTCGTCCTGCGAGAACTGTCGCACCCGCGTCAGGCCCGAGAGCACGCCCGAGGCCTCATTGCGGTGCAACGGCGTCTGCTCGTGGAGGCGCAGCGGCAGATCCTTGTAGCTGCGCATCTCGCTGGCGAACACCAGCATGTGGCCCGGGCAGTTCATCGCCTTCAGGCCCATGGCCTCGCCGTCTTTCGACTCGACGAGGAACATGTTCTCGCGGTAGTGCGACCAGTGCCCGGACGTCTCCCACAGCCCCTTGTTGAAGACAATCGGCGTCTTCACCTCGACGTAGCCGGCGGGGAACAGCTCGCTGCGCATGTAGTCGGCCAGCGTGTTGTAGAGGGTGGCGCCTTTGGCGAGCCAGAAGGTGGCGCCCGGCGCCCAGTGGTGGAAGGTGAAGAGACCGAGTTCTTTGCCCACCTTGCGGTGGTCGCGCTTCTTCGCTTCTTCGATGCGCGTCAGGTGCGCGTCGAGCTCCTTCTGCGAGAGGAAGGCCGTGCCGTACAGGCGCTGCATCGGCTGGCCCTTGGCATCGCCCTTCCAGTAGGCGTTCGATGCCGAGGTCAGCTTGAAGGCCTTCAGGCGGCTCGTGCTGGGCACGTGCGGGCCGACACAGAAGTCCACGAAGGTGTCGCGGTCCTTGATGGTGTAGCAGGAGACGTGGCTCTGGCCGGCCGTCTTCTCTTCGATGAGCTGCACCTTCAGCGGCTCGCCGCGCTCGGCGAAGAACGCCAGT
>JANNIB010000421.1:0-2694 GCA_031404695.1 Acidobacteriota bacterium | reverse complement strand
GCGATGTCGAAGGCGTCGTCTTTCGCCGACGCGTCCGCGGCGCGCAGCAGTGAGTCGTCGACGCCTTTGGTCCAGATCCGCGTGTTGAGATCGAGCTCGTGGACGATGCCTTCGGCCAGGGCGAAGTGCGCGGCCATCTCGTGGATCGCTTCCACCGAGGTGCTGGCGGCAATGCCCGGCTCGAAAAGCGCGCGCTCGTAGTTCACGCCAAGAAATGCGCGGTTGTTCCGGAAGGCCAGGTGCACCGGCTTCTCGGTATTGGTCTGCAACGTGAGAATCCGCTCCATCATCGCCGGCGTGAGGATGTAGCGGGCCTCGGTCTCGTCACTGGCGTAGACGGTGAACTTCTCGTCGAACGCGGGGCTCTCGAGCGCCACCTCCGTCAAATCGGACCGGCTGCCCACCGAGCTGGGCGAAGCGCCCTTCGGGTCGACCAGCGTCACGCCGCGCAGTGTCTTGTTGAAATCCAGATGGAAGAAGAGGCCGCGGAAGACGATGACGGTGCGGCTGTTCTTGCCGCCGGTCGAATACGACCGGCTGACATCCGCCGCTTCAAACGGCGTCTGCCCGATCCTGCCGCGCACGCGGTCGTCGGACTTGAAGCCGCCGCGCGTGTTGAAGAGGCCCGGCTCGTCGAAGGTGGCCTCGGTGATGCCCTCGAGCGGGGCATACGACGCGGTGGGGCAGACGATCTTGAAGACCTCCGCCGCCACCTCGTGCTTGAAGCGCACCCGATAGTTGGCGAACGCGGAGAAACCCGGCAGGAGGTATTTGAAGGCCGCCACCAGCACGCCGGCGAAGACGCCGACGAACGGCACCACGAGCGCCAGCCACTCGAGCCCCTCGGGGAGCAGGAACGCCACCGCCGTGTGGCCCCACAACAACACGGCCGGCACGCCGACCACAACGGCCGCCTTGACGATGTAGCTTTTGACCTCGCGTCGCAGGCCCTCGAGCGACTCGAGACGCGGCTTGAGGGTGGACTCGTAGAGCGCGTCGATCTCAGCGTCGGTCGCCATGGCGCGTCGCTAGCGGATGGCCGGCACGGCGCGGTCTTCGGCCGCGGCCTCGAAGAGCGGGCGGCGCGAGAAGCCGAGCACGCCCGCCAGCATGTTGGCGGGGAACACCTCGATGGCGGTGTTGAAGCCGGTGACCGCGGCGTTGTAGGTGCGGCGCGCGGCGGCAATCTGCGCTTCCACTTCGTTGAGCGAGCGCTGCAGCAGCGTCACCGTCTCGCTCGCCTTCAGGTCCGGATAGGCTTCGGCGCGCACCATCAGCCCGCGCATGAGCCCCGACATCTGCTGGTCGAGCGCCACGCGCTCTGCGGCGGTGGCGCCGGATGCGCTGGCCTTCTCGCGCAGCGCCGTCAGCTCGTCGAGGGTGCCGCGCTCGTGCGTCATGTAGGCGCGCATCGAGTCCACGAGCTTGGGGATGAGATCGCAGCGCTGCTTGAGCTGCACGTCGACGCTGGCAAACGCGTTCTCGACGCCGTTGCGTGAACGCACCAGGCGGTTGTAGAGCGAGATGAAGAAGAGGAGCAGGACGACGGCCACGAGGCCGGCGATGGCGGTCATCGGCATGTTGGGGGCTCCTGAGGGGCTCGTCCGGGCCGGCTCCCTCTCAATGCACTAGCGCAATCTGTCGGGCTCGCCCGTCATCACGCGGGCGGCACGCCCGGCGTGGCGGCGATTATCCACCGACCGGGGCATCCGGCAAGGGCGACCGGTCGATACAATGGCCAAGAGGTCGCGCCATGACCGTGTCTGCCCCGCCTGCCCGCCCGAGCCTGAGCGAACGCTTCGCCGGCCTCCATCGCCTCGTCGGCAACACCCCGCTGGTCGCGATGGACTTCCTGTATCGCGGCGAACCGCGCGTCATCTACGCCAAACAGGAGTCGCTCAACCTGACCGGCAGCATCAAGGACCGGATGGCGCTCTTCATCATGGAAGAGGCCTACCGGAGTGGCGCCATCGCGCCCGGCGCACGCATCGCCGAAGCCACCAGCGGCAACACCGGCATCTCGTTTGCCGCCATCGGCCGCGCCCTCGGCCATCCGGTCACCATCTTCATGCCCGACTGGATGAGCGCCGAGCGGATGGCGATCATCGCCAGCTTCGGCGCCGAGATCGTGCCGGTGAGCGCTGCCCAGGGCGGCTTCCTCGGCAGCATCCGACTCTCGGAAGAACTCGCCGCCAGAGACCCGAACGTGTTCCTGCCGTGCCAGTTCGCCAACCCAGCCAACGTGGAAGCGCACCAGCGCACGACGGGACCGGAGATCGTGTCGCAGCTCGCGCAGGCGGGCCTGGCGCCCGATGCGTTCGTGGCCGGCGTGGGCACCGGCGGCACGGTGATGGGCGTGGGCGCGTTCCTGAAGGCGCGCAACCCCGCCACGCGGGTGCATCCGCTCGAGCCGGCGGAGTCGCCCACGATGTCGACCGGGCACAAGGTGGGCCGTCACCGCATCCAGGGCATCTCCGACGAGTTCATCCCGGCGATCGTGAAACTCGACCAGCTCGATGCGATCGTGAGCGCGCACGACGGCGATGCCATCCTGATGGCGCAGAAGCTGGCCCACCGCGGACTGGCGCTCGGTATTTCATCCGGCGCGAACTTCATCGGCGCTTTGAAGGTGCAGAACGAGCTGGGCGCCCACGCCTCCGTGGTCACGATCTTCTGCGACAGCAACAAGAAGTA
>JANNIB010000420.1:0-6749 GCA_031404695.1 Acidobacteriota bacterium | reverse complement strand
GCCAAGCGCGTCTGCGCACCATCGTCTCTGCCACCCACACCCGCGACGACCTGCAGTTCGCCCTCGACCGGATGGCCGACGTGGGCCGGGAACTCGGCGTCATCTGACGGAAGCTCGCCATCGGAAACGTGTCGACGAGGCCAGGCGACAGGTGAATGAACCTGCCGCCTGGCCCGTATCGGGCCGCTACGGCACGACGACCGTCAGCTGCGGGCTGACGGCGCCCGTACCGCACGGATTCGTGGGCACCAGGCTGAGGTTGTGGGTGCCCGGAGGCACGGGGCCCCCTCAGCCCCTTCTGCTGCGTCGGGATGCTGCCGGCATGCGTGCCGGTCACGCCAGAAGTCGCGAGGGGCCGGCTCAGCCGACGGCTGCGGCCGGCGCGGCCCTATAATCCCTGCATGTCGTGGCGCCCCGACCGGATGGGACTGCTGAACGCCGAACGCGACGCCCTCGACGCGCCGGGGCCAGGTCGCGTCGGTCGTGCACCCGTCGTCGAACCGGCCTCACGACCCACGCGAGACTGCGGCCTCGATCCAGGCGAGCCGCGACGTCGACGGCCGGGAACCCGCCGTCATCCAGGGCCGTAGTACGGGTCGGATGCCACCCCTGTCGCGCGCGCGGGAGTTCTTCTCCGCCTACACGCAGGACCTGACGAGCGATGAGCTCGGCAAGGTCTTCACGCGTGACGCACCCGAGGCCTACCGCTTCTTCACGCGCGGCATCGACAGCAAGGCGTTCAGAGCCCTGCCGCGGCACACGCGCGTCGTCAAGTGGACGCAGGCCTTCTTCGTTGCCTTCACGATGCGGCTCACGCCGGCCCGGCGCGCCATCTACGGCGTGGCGCTGCTCTCGGCGGCGTTCGGCGTCATCTCGCTCTTCCGCGGCGTCAGTGTCTTCGGCGTGCCGATCGTGATTCCGCCGTTCTTCTTCCGCGTCGGCGTGCCCACGCTGGCCTTCCAGCCGGGAACGAACTGGCTGATCTTCGCGTTTGCCGCGATGAACCTGCTGGTGCTGCTCGAAGTCTTCGACCGGCTGTCGCTCAAGCGCGATCTGGAGGTGGCGCGCGAGATCCAGCTGGCGATGCTGCCCGATGGCACCTGGGCGGCGCCCGGCGTGGAAGCGAGCGGGCTCACCCGGCCCGCCAACACCGTCGGCGGCGACTTCTACGACATCCTGCCGCGGCCAGACGGCCGCGTCCTCGTGGCGCTGGGCGATGTCGCCGGCAAGGCGAGCCCGGCGGCGCTCCTCATGGCGCTCTTTCTCGCCATGCTGCGGACGCTCGTGGATGAAGAGCTGGCCCTGGCCGAGCTGGCCCGCCGGCTGAACATCCAGGTCTCGAAGCACGCGCCGCCGTCACGCTTCATCACGCTCTTCATGGGGCTGTTCGATCCGCGCACCGGCGAACTGGAGTTCATCAACGCCGGGCAGACGCCGCCGCTCCTGCTGCGGGCCGGCGGCTCGGTCGAGCGCCTCTCGACCGGGGGCGTGGCCCTGGCCATGTTCGAGGGCTCGACCTACGAGCCGGGCTTCGCACGGCTCGATCCGGGCGACGCGCTCATCATGTACAGCGACGGCATCACCGAGGCGGAATCGCCCGCTGGCTTGATGTTCGAGGAATTCGGCCTCGAAGCCGCCGTACGAGCCACCCCGGGCGTGTCGGCGGCGGTGCTGGGACGGGCCGTGTTCCGGGCCGTGGACGACCATCGTCACGGCGAACGGCTCGCCGACGACCTCACGGTGCTGGTGCTGAGCCGCCCGATCGTGCCGCCCGTCCCGATACTCGTCCCGGCCGTCTAGCCCCGCCGCTGAGGGACTAACCGCTCGGCGCCGTTCTGGCGTCTAATCGCACGATGGGCCGGGTAAAGCAGGCCGTGCTGGCCGCTGTGCTGGTCGCGTGGGCGCTGCCCGCGGGCGCGCGGCAACCAGACGTGCCAGATCCCGACGAGCTCCTCCTCGCGCGCACCCTCCAGCGCATCGAGACGGCACTCGTGTCGAGTGACAAGAGCGCGTGGCTGTCGCTCATCTCGGCCAACGCCGATCTCGGCGCCGCCGGCGAGTTCTTCGATGCGGCCGTGCCGCGCGGCGTGACGCGCGTGGTCGTGCACGAGCGCGATCGCCAGCCGCTCGAAGGCGCGCTGCCCGGCGACGGCCATCGCATGATCGTCGAGATCTTCATGGAAAGCGGGGCGCGCGGACAGCTGTCGACCTGGCGGCTCGATCTGCGGCGGCCGGCCGGCGCCACCGCCGAACGCGGCAGTACCGACACGCCGTGGCGCATCGTGGCGCACGACCGACTGCAGCAGGTCGACGTGCTGCACCGCCTCACTCTCAACCGCGAGCGGACGTTCCAGGCTCGCAACTTCGTCATCACGTCGGTGGACTACCAGCTGAAGCTGATGACCGGCTCGGTGTTCGTCGCCGATACGGCCGAGGGCATCACGGCGCTGGTGCTGCTCGGCGACGGCGTGATGACGTTTCAGCCCACGCCGAAGACCGAACGCGGGCAGGCGCGGCTCTTCGCCGGCGACGACAAGATCGAGAGCCGCTTCGACGCCGCGTTCGTGCGCGTCAATCCCTACGACTTCGAACAGGCGCGTAGTGCCGAGACGTTGATGGCGGCGCCGGCCGACGGGCGGCTGCTCACTCGCGCCCGCGAGGTCTTCGACGAAGAAGTCTCGCGCTCGTTCAGCCTCGACTTGAGTGACATGAGCCGCGACACCTGGTCGATTCTGCCGCAGCCGGGCGACCTGCTGGCCGAGGTGCGCACCAGGCGCTGGCGCACGCTGACCTACGTGCGTTCGGGGGCCGAAGCGGAAGACGTCACCTTCTTCAACCGCGAGCGCAAGAAGAACATCGCCATCTACGCCTCGCCACAGAAGCTGTCCAGCCGCGGCGCTTTCTACGACGAAGACGACCTCACCGAGTTCGACATCCTCGATCACGAGATCGATCTCGAGGTCTACCCCGATCGCGAGTGGATCGTCGGCACCTCGCGCCTGAAGCTGCGCGTGAAGTCGTTCATGCTGGCGGCGCTCAACCTGAAGCTGGCCGAGAACCTGACCGTGTCGTCGATCACCAGCCAGGAGCTGGGGCGGCTGCTGTTCCTGAAGGTGCGCAACCAGAACTCGATCGTGGTCAACCTGCCGTCGGCGCTGTCGCGCGACTACGTGCTCACGCTGACGGTGCGTTACCAGGGCCGGCTCGAACGTCAGGCCATCGACTCCGAGTCGCTGCAGCCCGAACGCGCATCGCGCGACCCTGACATTCCGTACGTGGCGGCCGAGCCGAACTGGCTGCTCAGCAACCGCTCGACGTGGTATCCGCAGTCGGGTGTCACCGACTTCGCGACGGCGACCTTGCGGATGGCCGTGCCGGCGGAGTATGTGGTGGCGGCCACGGGCACGCCCGCCGCCAGCGAGCCCGAGCTGTTGCCGGCCGCCGTCGGCGCGCCGCCCCGCCGCCTGTTCACGTTCCGCACCGGCCATCCCGTGCGGTATCTGGGCGCGGTCGTGAGCCGCATGACGCGCGTGGACGCCGCCACCGTCGCGCTCGATATCGTGATGCCGCCGCCACCGCCGCCACCGAAGTCGGTGACCCTCGCCGAACTCATGGCGCCGCCGAGGCCGCCGCCGGTCGGCGGCCGCAACACCGTGGAACTCACGACCCTGGGCAACCGCCGCCAGGAAGGCCGGGCCCGCGACGCGCTGACGACCTCGGCCGACATCCTGCGCTTCTACGCCGGCCTGATGGGTGATGCGCCGTACCCGGGGTTTACCGTCGCGATGCTCGAAAGCGATCTGCCCGGCGGGCACAGCCCGGCGTTCTTCGCCGTGGTCAACAATCCGCTGCCGACGACGCCGTTTGTCTGGCGCAACGATCCGGCTATCTTCAACGACTTCCCGGAGTTCATCCTCGCCCACGAGATCGCGCACCAGTGGTGGGGCCAGGCGGTGGGCTGGAAGAACTACCACGAGCAATGGATCAGCGAGGGTTTCGCCCAGTACTTCGCCACGCTCTACGCCCGCGAGCGGCGCGGCGACAGCGTCTTCCGCTCGGCGCTCAGAAACCTGCGCCGCTGGTCGATGGAACATTCCGATCAGGGCCCGATCTCGCTCGGCTACCGCCTGGGGCACGTGAAGAGCGAGCCGCGGGTATTCCGCGCGCTGGTCTACAACAAGGGCGCGGCCGTGCTGCACATGCTGCGGCGGCTCATCGGCGACGAGGCGTTCATGGCGGGCCTGCGGACGTTCTACGCCGAGCATCGCTACAGGAAAGCCGGCACCGACGACCTGCGGCAGGCCATGGAGAAAGCCAGCGGCCGGCCGCTCGAACGCTACTTCGAGCGCTGGGTGCTCGATGCCGAACTGCCGCGCGTGCGGTTGACGACGTCAGTAAAGGCCGACGCGGTAGAGATCGGCTACGAGCAGCTCGGCGAGGTCTTCGATCTGCCGGTCACGATCACCCTGCAATACACCGACGGCACGAGCGAAGACGCCATCGTCGCGTTGACCGAGGCCACGGGCACCCTGGTGGTGCCCGCCCGCGGACCCGTGCGGGGCGTGGACGTCAACCGCGACGAAGCCGCCCTGGGCACCTTCGAGCGGCGCTGAGGGACTGTCCCTATTCTGGGCGGCGCCAGACTTGTGGCAGATCGCTCAGCGCGTGGCGGGCGTGAACTTGTAGTAGTCGGCAATCGCCTGGACGGCGTCGCGAATCGCGCGCTGGCCGGCCGCGCGCGCCGCCGGTGAGACCCGTTCGGCCACGCCGGTCGCCGACCCGTCGAGCGTGTAGAGGTAGTCGCGCAGCGCCACGCCGTCGGCGATGTACATCTGCTGACCCTGCGCATCGATCCAGCCGTAGACGCTGCCGTAGCTCGACGCCACCAGGCCGAAGGGCGGCCGCGCCGGCACCGGCGTGCCCTTCGGCCAGTAGAGCGGCTGTCCGAAGATGGGCGACGGCGGCGTCACCGTATGGCCGAGCAGCGCGTGCAGGGTCGGCGTGATGTCGGTCGTGAAGGCCAGCGCATCGGGCCTGGTCTCGAGACCTGCGCGGGCGGACGCCGGCAGGTGCACGAGCAACGGCACCTGCACCACTTCCGGATAGAGCGTGTAGGCGTGGCCCCAGCGGCCTTCTTCGCCGAGCGAGTCGCCGTGGTCGGAGGTGATCACGATGAGGCTGTCGTCGTAGAGGCCCCGGGCCTTGAGATCGTTCACGAAGCCGCCAAAGCAGCTGTCGAAGCGGCGCACGCGCGAAGCGTACGGCGCGTAGAAGCCGTCGTAGCCGCCGCCATCCACCGCCTGGTTGCCTTCGCGGTTGAGCACCGCCACGTGGACGTCCTGCGGCAGCGACCACACGAAGGTGGGCGTCGGATCGGCGGTCAGCCGGTCGAGCCGCCCGCGCAGGTCCTCAATCGACGCGCACATGCGGAAGTCGCCGACGCCGCGCCCGCGATCGATCTCATCGAGCGAGCCGTCGCGCGGCATGATGATCTCGACGATGTTGTCCATGCTCATCCAGCGGCGGTAGCCGTGGCGGCCGAGCAGATCGTGGAGCGCGTTCATCGGCGCAAACGGCAACACGTACTGCTTGTGCAGCACCATGCCGCCCACCCAGATCGACGGCACCGAGAGGCCGGTGGCGCCGTAGCGGGTGAACGCGCGGGTGAAGGTCGTGCTCTCACTGGCGAACTGCTGCAGGGCGGGCGTGAAGGTGACGGCCTTGTTGTAGGGCGAGAGGTAGTCGCGGCGCAGGCTGTCGACGACGAACACGAAGACATGCGGCGCGCGCACGCTGGCGCCCTTGCCGAGATCCGCCAGATGGACAGGCACCGGATCGATGGCGATCGAGCGGCCGATGTTCGTGTGCGCCTGCAGGAAGTCGAAAAACCCGACGCCCGGGTTGCCCGCCCCGCCGCCAGCGGTCACGCCGGAGTCGACTTGCGGCACCGGCGTGTGCAGCCAGTCGCGCAGCGTGCGGAACGACGGATCGCCCACCGCCCAGGCGTCCCCGGCGCGCATCGCCGCCTCCACGGTGACGGGGCCGAATGGCAGGCGGCCGGCCGCCAGCAGGTAGACGAGCAGCGCCGCCGCGCAGACGCCGAAAGGCATCAGGTTCGGGAGATACACACGGGCCGGCGCCCACTGGGCCGCAGTGGCGACGACGAGCACCCACACGACCACGGCACCCAGCTTGGCGACGACGAAGTTCCAGTCCATCGAGCCGCTGGCGGCGCGGAAGGCAAGCGCCACGGCGACCACGATGGCCGCCCAGCCGGCGCGCTGCAGTGGCTTGTGCGATTGCGCCCAGCGCGGCAGCACGCCGCCCAGCGCCAGGACGATGCCGTCGCGGTCCCTGGCGTGCCCGTGGCGCACGCCGCGTGCCGCCAGCACCAGGCCGATGGTGGCGCCGAAGGCGAAGACCACCGCCTGCGACAACCCGTCGCGCTGCGAGACCGCCGGCAGGACGACGACCGCGGCGGCGATGCCGGTCAGCGCGGCCACCATCATGACGGCGCTGAACGCTTCCCACTGCGGCGGCTTGGACGTCATGTCGCCAGTGGCGCGCACGACCACGAAGACCGCGAAGAGCGCGGCAAAGAGCAGCGCGTGGGCGCTCACGCTCAGTACCGCGCCGAGCGGATCGAACGACCGCGTGGCGGCCAGACCCGTTGCGGCGAACAGAGAGATCGAGGCGATGGCGGCCACCAGCACGACCACCGCGTCGCGAGCCAGGGGGTCGTTGGTGCG
>JANNIB010000419.1:0-15642 GCA_031404695.1 Acidobacteriota bacterium | reverse complement strand
TTGGTTTTGCGGTTCTTGGGGGGTGTGGGGGGGATTGGTGGGTTTGTATTGGGGGTTTGGGGGGGGGGCGGGGGGCTGGGGCGTACCGCGTCGCGCGGGTAAGGGACAAGTGCATCGCCTCGTCCGCGGCGATGCGACCGTGTGATGCGGCACGCCCCAGCCCCCAGCCCTCAGCCCCTAGAAGTTGAACAGATCGTCAAACGCCTTTTTCGCGCCCGAGGCGGATTCCGGCGCGCCGCTGGTGGGCGAGACCGGCGCCGGCGTGGAACTGGTTTCGCGCTCCCAGGTCGCGCGCGCCGCGAACACGGCGCACTCGTTGGCGCCGTCTTTGGGCGAGACGCGTTTTGGGATGGTCTCGCTGCATTCGAAGCGGGCGCTCGGGTCGAAGTTCAGGCACTGGATGCAGGCGTGCAGTGCCGTCTGACACTTCTCGCACTTGCTGAGCGAGAGGATCTCGGCTTCGACCGGGGTGCCGCAGCGGGCGCACTTGGCCACCGCGCGGTAGCCCATCATGCGCGGGTTCTTCGCGCCTTCCGACGACATGCGCCGGGTGCCGGCCGGGGCGCCGGGCTCGCGTTCGGGGCGACGGTCGCCACCGCCGGGGCCGCCCTCGCGCGGGCGTCGGTCGCGATCGTCGTCCTGATAACCGTGCTGCCGGTACTTGCGTTCGGACATGTGCCTGCCTTCGGCGCGCCGTCACCGGCGCGCGGGTTTCATCGAGTCGACACCGGGAGAGGGCGGGGAGCGAGGGCCATGAGCTGCTCGGCGAGTTCACGCAGACGGGGGACGTTGTCGAGGTTGGCGAAGACGACGCTGGCGGTGCGGGCCTTCGGTTCGCGCAACAGCAACGTGGTGCCGCCCATGGCGCCGCCGCTGTGGGCGATGAACTGGCGCCCGCCCTGCTGGCTCACCATCCAGCCGAGGCCGTAGCCGGTGAGCGTGCCGTTATTGAGACGCGCCGACGTGTACATCTGCTCGAGCGAGTCGGCGCGCAGCAGCCGGCCGTGGTTGAGCGCGATGTCGAATCGTGCGATGTCACTCGCGGTCGCGATGAGGCCGCCGCCGGCCCACTTCACGCTGAGGTCCACATAGGGCGCGTTCAGCAGCGTGAAGGGCGCGGTGCCGCGCACGTAGTGCCGCACCCGGTTGCGCACGATCTCCTGCGGACGCTCGAGCCACGTCGAGGTCATCCCCGCCGGTCCGAAGATCGCCGAGCGCAGGTAGTCGTCGAACGGGCGGCCGGTGACGCTTTCGATGACGCCCTGCAGCAGGTTGTAGCCGTAGGTCGAATACAGGTAGCGCTCGCCGGGCGCGAACTCGAGCGGGTCGTGGCGGAACACGCCGATGGCGCGGTCGAGGGTCGGGAACGATTCGGCCAGCGAGAACTCGTTGCCCTTGTAGTGCCGTATACCCGACGTATGCGTGAGCAGATGCCGGATGCGCACCTCGCCCTGCGCCTGGCGCGGAAACGACGGCACGAACTTCTGAATCGGGTCGTCGAGCGAGACCAGGCCGCGCTCGACCAGCTGCATCACAGCCACGGCGGTAATCGGCTTCGAGATCGACGCGATGCGGAACACCGCGTCGGGCCGCACCATCGTGCCCTGCTCGATGTCGGCCACGCCGAAGCCCTGCGCCCACACCACCTGATCGCCCTGGACGACGGCGGCCGACAGTCCCGGCAGGTTCGCGCCGGCGCGCCAGTCGTCGGCGAGGCGCGACAACACCGACGGCTCGCGATCCGAGACAGCACGACTCGTCGCGGCATGCTGCGCCGACACGACGGCCGACAGCGCGAAGCCAGCAAGGGACAGCGAAACGAAGGGGCGTAAGAGCCTGAGGTGCATGCGCCGGGGTGGAATATCGCCCCGTGGCCATTTCGGCGCCAGCCCGCAGCCAGGCGCCTCACGGCGAGTTATGCGCCGCCACGTCGGTATGTGTCAAGAAGGAATTGGTTACTATCGCCCGATGCGCGCCTCCATTTTCGCCCTCGCCGTCCTCGTCGCATTCGAAACACCCCTGTTCGCGCAGCAAAAGCGGCCCCTCGGCGTCGTCGACATGATCGAGTTGCCGTCGATTCAGGATCCGCAGTTGTCTCCGGACGGCTCGGCCATTCTGTTCGTCATGGACGGGCCCGACTGGAAAGCCAACCGGCGCGTGGGCCACGTCTACCGCATTGGTGCGGATGGCACCGGCCAGGTGCAGCTCACCTTCGGTGAACGCGGCGAGACCAGTCCGCGCTGGTCGCCCGACGGCCGGAAGATCGCGTTTCTCGCCCCCCGCGGCGACGACGCGAGCAACCAGATCCACGTGCTCGACGCAGGTGGCGGCGAAGCGCGCCGCGTGACCAATCATCCGTCGGCGCCCGGCGATCTGACCTGGACGCCCGACAGCCGCCTGCTGCTCTTTACCGCGGCCAACGCGCCCAGCGCCGCCGCGAAGGAGAAGAAGCGGCTCCAGGACGACGTCTACGCCTTCGAGGAAACCAACTTCGAGCAGGAACATCTGTGGGTCACTGACCTGGACGGGAAAACCACGCAGATCACCTTCGGCGACTACTCCGTCACCGACTACACGCTGTCGCCTTCGGGCAGCACCGTGGCCATGACGCGCGCCCCGTCGCCGCTGCTCGAACACATGCGGTTTTCAGAGGTGTGGGTGATGGACGTCAATGGCGGCAATGCGCGGCGCCTCACCACCAACGAGGTGGTCGAGAGCGAACCGCTGGTGTCGCCCGATGGCCGCGAGGTGCTCTTCACGTCCGACGCCAACGAACGCTTCGAGCCGTATTTCAACGACAAGCTGTTCATCGCCCCGCGCGCCGGCGGCGCCGCTCGCCTGTTGCTGCCCGACGCGCCGTACCAGGTGACCAGCGCGCAGTGGGCGCCGGATGGCAAGCACATCGTCTTTGTCGCCAATCACGGCGTGCACACCGAGTTGATGCAGCTGGAGGTGGCGACCGGGCGCGTCACCGCGCTCACCACCGGCAACCACGCCGTGGGCGCGTGGCGGATGCACCCGCGCACCGGCACGCACGTCTTCACGTTGAACACACCGGCGCGGCCCGGCGAGATCCACCTGCTGTCGCCCGGCGCCGCCATGCGCCGCGTGACACGGGTCTTCGACCACGTGGACCAGACCTTCGCCGTGGCGCGTCAGGAGCGCCTCACGTGGAAGGGGCAGGACGGTCAGGCGGTCGAGGGGCTGCTGTATTACCCGGTGAACTACCGCCAGGGGCAGCGCTACCCGCTGCTGGTCTTCACCCACGGCGGGCCAGCGGCCTCCGACACCTTCGGCTTCTCACCCGAAGCGCAGATCTACGCCGGCAAGGGCTACGCGGTGCTGCGGCCCAACTACCGCGGCAGCACCGGCTACGGCGACGCCTTCCTGCGCGAGATGCGCAACGGCTACTTCAAGCAGGCTCACCTGGACGTTCTGGCCGGGGCCGACGCCGTCATCGCCATGGGCGTGGCCGACCCGGACCGGCTCATCAAGAAGGGCTGGAGCGCCGGGGGGCATATGACCAACAAGCTGGTCACCTTCACCACACGGTTCAAGGCGGCCTCGAGCGGGGCGGGCGCCGCGAACTGGATTTCGATGTACGCCCAGAGCGACCATCGTGCCTTCCGGACGCCGTGGTTCGGCGGCACGCCGTGGCAGGCCAATGCGCCGATCGACCTCTTCTGGGAGCATTCGCCGCTGCGTCACGTCGCCAGCGTCAAGACGCCGACGCTCTTTCTGGTCGGCCAGGAGGATCCGCGGGTGCCGTTGCCGCAGTCGATCGAGATGTACCGGGCGCTCAAATACAACGGCGTGCCGACGCGGCTGTGGGTCGCGCCCCGTGAAGGCCACGGCTGGTCGGAGCTGCGGCACGTGTTGTTTCGCGTGCAGGCCGAGCTCGAATGGTTCCAGAAGTGGCTGGCTTCGGGCGACTACGTGTGGGAAGGTGCGCCTGGGGATCCCCCGCCGGCAGCCCGGCCGACAGTGCCGTAATCTTCTGTCGAATAACTGATCATTACGTGAATTGCTGAAATCCGACCAATTCGGTTCCTTTTCTAACGGGGACGTTTCTGGTAAAACTCCTTGCGAAAGTTTTCACAAGGTCGACACACCCACCTCGAACCTCCGCTCCTGAGCGCCGCGGCATGTTGGGGACGGGTGTGATTGCGTGTAGAGTTTGCCCGCGCCCCGCGGGGCAGTAGCAGTCCGGCGACTGCTGAAACGACGGCTCATGTCGCAGATTTTTTCAAAGAGCGCAAACGCCTGGTCGAAGGCCAGCATCTTTGCGGTGCTCGGGCTGGTGGTGATGATTGGTGGCGCCGTGGGCGTCCTCCAGCGATCGGATTTCGTCACCGCGGCCAACACCTTCAAAGCACAGCCGGTGCAGTTCAGCCACCAACACCACGTCGGCGGCATCGGCATCGACTGCCGCTACTGCCACACGTCGGTGGAGGTGTCGTCCACGGCCGGCATTCCGCCGACCAAGACCTGCATCAACTGCCATTCCCAGATCTGGTCCACCAGTCCGTACCTCGAACCGGTCCGTTCGAGCTTCCGCGACGACACGCCGCTCAAGTGGCTGCGCGTGCACGACACGCCCGACTTCGTCTACTTCAACCACAGCATCCACGTGAAGAAGGGTGTCGGCTGCGAGACCTGCCACGGGCGCGTCGACAAGATGCCGCTCATGAAGCAGCAGAACTCGCTGCAGATGGAGTGGTGCCTGAACTGCCACCGCAACCCCGAGCAGTTCGTGCGTCCGCGCTCGGAAGTGTTCACGATGGGCTACGTGCCGGCCGTCGATCAGCGCGAGCTCGGACCGCAGCTGGTCGCCGAATACAAGATTCAGAGCCTGACCAACTGCTCGGTGTGCCACCGCTGAGCGTGATGGCACGTTGCGACGGGATGGACAGGATGCCGGCCGGAGTCTCGCCGCCGTCTGTCGGGAACAAGAGCTGGCGTAGCTGGACGGAACAAGAACAACGATGAGTGCAGAGCAGCTAGACCTCAACGCCATTCGCGCCAAGTTGTCGGGCACCAGCGGCCCGCAGTACTGGCGCAGCCTTGAAGCCGTGGCCGAGACGCCGGAGTTCAAGGAATTCCTCCATCGCGAGTTCCCGGCGAATGCGTCCGAGTGGAACGATCCGGTGGGCCGCCGCAGCTTCCTGAAGCTGATGAGCGCGTCGCTGGCGCTTGCCGGCGTCACGGCGTGCACGGCGCAGCCCGACGAGCTGATCGTTCCCTACGTTCGCCAGCCGGAAGAAATCGTGCCCGGCAAGCCGCTCTTCTTCGCCACCGCGGCCTCGCTCGGCGGCGTCGCCACCGGGTTGCTGGTCGAGAGCCACGAAGGCCGGCCGACCAAGATCGAGGGCAACCCCGATCATCCCGCCAGCCTCGGCGGCACCGACCTGTTCGCGCAGGCCTCGATTCTCTCGCTCTACGATCCCGATCGCTCGAACGTCATCACCGAACTCGGCCAGGTGCGTCCGTGGAGCGGCTTCGTCGCCGCCATGCGCGGCGCGCTGTCGGCGCAGTCGACCTCCGGCGGCGCCGGGCTGCGCATCCTCACCGAGACCGTGAACTCGCCGGCGCTGGCCGCGCAGATTCAGCAGCTCCTGGCCGCGCACCCGCAGGCGAAGTGGATTCAGTGGGAACCGACCACGCGCGACAACGTGCGTGCCGGCGCTCGCGCCGCCTTCGGTGAATACGTCGAGCCGGTCTACGACTTCACGAAGGCCGACGTCATCCTCTCGCTCGACGGCGACTTCCTGGCGGCCGAGAACGCCTTCGGCGTCAAGTACGCCCGCGCGTTCGCTTCGCGGCGCCGTCTCGACACGGCGCCCGACCGCATGAGCCGTCTCTACGTTGCCGAAGCGACGCCCTCGATCACCGGCGGACGGGCCGACCATCGCCTGTCGATGAAGGCCAGCCAGGTCGAAGGGTTCGCGCGCGCGGTCGCCGCAAAACTCGGACTGAGCGGCGTCACCGGCGGCGCACCCGCCGGCACCGAAGCGTTCGTCGACGCGATTGCCGCCGATCTGGCCGCCCATCGCGGCACCTCGCTCGTCGTCGCCGGCGAGGCGCAGCCCGCCGCGGTGCATGCGCTCGCGCATGCGCTGAACAACCTGCTCGGCAACGCCGGCCAGACGGTCAGCTACATGACGACGCCCGAAGTGGTGCCGTCGGAACAGCACGCCGCCATGCGGCAGCTGGTCGTCGACATGGACGCCGGCCGCGTGCAGGCGCTCGTCATCGTCGGCGAGGCCAACCCGGCCTACACCGCGCCGGCCGACTGGAAGTTCGCCGAGACGCTGCAGAAGGTGGCGTGGCGCGCCCACACGGGTCTCTTCCACGACGAGACCGCGGAACTGTGCCAGTGGCACGTGCCCTCGACCCACTACCTCGAGATGTGGAGCGATGCGCGGTCGATCGACGGCACCGTGTCGATCGTGCAGCCGCTCATCCAGCCGATGTACGGCGGCAAGTCGCCGCACGAAGTGCTGGCGACGCTCAGCGATCGCGCCGAGCGCAGCGGCTACGACATCGTCCGCGAACACTGGACCACCGTCGGGACGCCCGCCCCTGTCGCCAGCCCCGCGCCGGTCGCCGCGACGGCCCCTGCCGCGGCTGGCGCCGCCGCAACCGCCGCCGCGTCAACCGCCGCCACGCCGGTCGTGGCCGCCGCGCCCGCCTCGTCGTTCGAGAAGCAGTGGCGCAAGTGGCTCCACGACGGCTTCATCGGCGGCACCGCCACGGCCGCGAAGACGGTGGCCCTGGCCGCCGGCTGGAACGCGAGTCCGCCGTCGGCGGGCGCGACCTCCGGCGTCGAAGTGCTGTTCAAGCGCGACGCCTCGGTCTACGACGGCCGCTTCGCGAACAACGGCTGGCTGCAGGAACTGCCCAAGCCGGTCACCAAGCTCACCTGGGACAACGCCGCGCTGGTGGCGCCGCGCACCGCCGAGAAGCTCGGCGTGCAGAACGGCGACCTGCTGAGCGTGAAGCTCGAAGGGCGCACCCTCGAAGTGCCGGCCTGGATCGACCCGGGCCACGCGCAGGACGCCGTCACCATCTCGCTCGGCTACGGCCGCAAGCGCGCCGGCCGCGTCGGCAACGGCGTGGGCGTCAACGCTTATGCGCTGCGCGGCAGCGGCTCGGCCTGGTTCGGCGCCGCCGAGGTCAGCAAGGCCGGCGGCACCTATCAGCTCGTGAGCACGCAGGATCACTGGTCGATCGAAGGCCGCAACCTCGTGCGCTCGGCCAAGCTCGAAGATTACAAGGCCAATCCGGCGTTCGCCCACGAGATGGAGCACATGAAGCTCTCCGACGGGCTGACCCTCTATCCCAAGTGGGAGTACTCAGGCTACTCGTGGGGCATGGCCATCGACCTCAACACCTGCACCGGCTGTAATGCCTGCGTGGTGGCCTGCCAGTCGGAGAACAACATCCCGGTGGTCGGCAAAGACCAGGTCGCCAACGGCCGCGAGATGCAGTGGCTGCGGATCGACCGCTACTACGCCGGCGACATCGACAACCCCGACACCTACTACCAGCCCATGCCGTGCCAGCAGTGCGAGAACGCGCCCTGCGAGGTGGTGTGCCCGGTGTCGGCGACGGTGCACTCGGCGGAAGGCCTGAACGACATGGTCTACAACCGCTGCGTCGGCACCCGCTACTGCTCGAACAACTGCCCGTGGAAGGTCCGCCGCTTCAACTTCACCCTGTATCAGGACTGGGAAACCGAGTCGCTCAAGATGCAGCGCAACCCCGACGTCACGGTGCGCAGCCGCGGCGTCATGGAGAAGTGCACCTACTGCGTCCAGCGCATCAACTCGGCGCGCATCCAGGCCAAGCGTGAAGACCGCGAGATCCGCGACGGCGAAGTCGTGACCGCGTGCGAATCGGCCTGCCCGTCGCAGGCCATCACCTTCGGCAACCTGAACGACCCCACCAGCCGGGTGGCGAAGCTCAAGACCGACCCGCGCAACTACTCGATGCTGGCCGAGCTCAACACCCGGCCGCGCACGACTTATCTCGCGGCGGTGCGCAATCCGAACCCCGCGCTGCCGTCGAACCCGACCGTGGGTGGCCATCACGCCGAGTCCCACGACGCGGCCTCGACTGAGAGCGAGCACTAATGGCGCAGCACGTCCATTCACAGCAGTCGGCCACGACCCTCGATCACCCGGTGATCGGGCCGGGCCAGGACTACGAGTCGATTACCGAAGCGGTCGCCGAGATCCCGCTCGGGAAACGCTACCCCCTCGGCTGGATCATCGGCCTGCTCATCGGCCTGGCCGGGCTCGGCGCCCTGCAGCTGGCGATCGGCTACCTGGTGCTCAAGGGCGTCTACATCTGGGGCAACAACGTCCCGGTGGGCTGGGCCTTCGACATCATCAACTTCGTCTGGTGGATCGGCATCGGCCACGCCGGCACGCTCATCTCGGCGATCCTGATGCTGTTCAAGCAGCAGTGGCGGATGTCGATTGCGCGCTTCGCCGAAGCGATGACCATCTTCGCGGTGGCCTGCGCGGCGCTCTTCCCGCTGCTCCACACCGGCCGTCCGTGGCTGGCCGCCTACTGGCTGTTCCCCTACCCGAACACCATGGGCCTGTGGCCGCAGTTCCGCAGCCCGCTCATCTGGGACGTGTTCGCGGTCTCGACCTATGCCACCGTCTCGGTCGTGTTCTGGATCGTCGGCCTGATTCCCGACCTCGCCACCATGCGCGACCGCGCCACCTCGAAGGTCAAGCGCGCCGTGTTCGGCACGCTCGCGCTCGGCTGGCGCGGCTCGGCCCGCCACTGGCACCGCTACGAGGTGGCCAGCCTCATTCTGGCCGGCCTCTCGACGCCGCTGGTGCTCTCGGTGCACAGCGTCGTGAGCTTCGACTTCGCGGTCTCGGTCATTCCCGGCTGGCACGCCACGATCTTCCCGCCCTACTTCGTGGCCGGCGCCATCTACTCCGGCTTCGGCATGGTGCTGACGCTGGCGATTCCGATCCGCGCCTACTACAAGCTCGAGCACCTGATCACGATGAAGCACATCGACAACATGGCCAAGGTCATGCTGGCGACCGGCCTCATCGTCGCTTACGGCTACGCCATGGAAGCGTTCTTCGGCTGGTACAGCGCCAACCAGTACGAGCGCTTCATGCTGTGGAACCGCATGACCGGGCCCTACGCCTGGAGCTACTGGATGCTCATCTTCATCAACGCCGTGCTGATTCACGTGCTGTGGTTCAAGAGCGTCCGCTACAACCTCAAGTACATGTTCGTGCTGTCGCTCATCGTCAACCTGGCGATGTGGCTCGAACGGTTCGTCATCATCGTGACCTCGCTGCATCGCGACTTCGTGGTCTCGTCGTGGGACATGTATTCGCCCACCGCCTGGGACTTCATGATGTTCGGCGGCACCATGGGCCTGTTCCTGACGCTCTTCTTCCTGTTCATGCGTTTCGTGCCGATGATTTCGATTTTCGAAGTGCGCACGCTGCTGCCTGAAGCCAAGGTGCACGTGCCGCACGGGCACGACACCCACGGTTCAGGCCACTAGGCGGGATTCAGTCATGCACGTCAGCAAAGACAAGACCGGACTCTACGGCCTGATGGCCGAGTTCGACACGGCGCAGGGCATCGTCGACGCCTCGACGCAGGCGGTGGCCGCGGGCTATTCGAAGCTCGAGGCCTACACGCCCTTCCCGATCGAAGAACTGAACGACATCATCCACAAGAAGCGGACCATCCTGCCGAAGCTGGTGCTCTTCATGGCCTTCTGCGGCATGATGACCGGCTTCACGCTGCAGTACTGGGCCTCGGCCATCGTCTACCCGATGAACATCGGCGGCCGGCCGCCGGCCACCTGGCCGGCGTTCGTCATCCCGTCCTACGAGCTGACGATTCTCTTCTCGGCCCTGACGGCGGCAATCGGGATGATCGCGCTGAACGGTCTGCCGCAACCGTATCACCCGGTGTTCAACGTGGACCGCTTCTCACTGGCGTCGTCCGACAAGTTCTTCCTCGTCATCGAGGCCGAAGACGCGCACTTCGCCAAGGAACAGACCAGCTCGTTCCTGCAGGGCCTTGGCGCAAAGGGAGTCTACGACGTTGCGGAGTAATGGACGTCTGCTCACGTGTGCGCTGGTGATGGCGTCGTCGGCTCTCATCGCCGGCTGCCGCCAGGACATGCACGACACGCCGCGCTACGAGGTGTACGAGGCCAACAAGAACTATCCGGATGGCCGCGCCTCGCGCAACCTGCCGATCGGCACCGTCGCCCGCGGCCAGCTGCGTGACGACGAGCACTTCTACACCGGCAAGGTCGACGGCTTCTTCGTCACCGAGTTCCCGTTCGCGGTGAGCGCCGCCGACATGCAGCGCGGGCAGGAACGCTACACCGCCTACTGCACGCCCTGCCACGGCCAGACCGGCGACGGCAAGGGCATGGTGGTGCAGCGCGGCTTGCGCCAGGCCGCGACCTACCATCAGGACCGGCTGCGCTCGGCGGCGCCCGGCTACTTCTACGACGTGATCACCAACGGCTTCGGCGCCATGCAGGGCTACGCCGAACAGGTCCCGCCGCGCGATCGCTGGCTGATTGCCGCCTACGTGCGCGCGCTGCAGCTCAGTCAGAACGCGACCGTCGACGACGTCCCGGCCGCTGACCGCGGCCGCCTCGATGCGGCGCCCGCCGCGGCCGCGATGGCCGCCGCGGAACCGGCGAAGAAGGCGGAACACTAGACATGGCTTCGGAAACTTACACCGCGCCCGAGAGCCTCTCGGGCCTGCAGTCGAAGGGCATGATGGCGGCCGTGGCCGGCGCCGTGCTCACCGGCGTCGGCTTCACGATGGCGGGCGTGGATCGCTTCTACGAAGCCTACCTGGTGGCCTGGGTCTACTGGACGGGCATCGGCCTGGGCAGCCTGGCGCTGCTGATGGTGAACCACCTGACCGGCGGCGCCTGGGGCGTGATCGTCCGCCGCATCCTCGAAGCGGCCACCCGCACGCTGCCGGTGATGGCCATCCTGGGCCTGCCGGTACTGGCCGGGATGGGCCACCTGTATCACTGGACGCACCCGACGACCGACCCGGTCATCCTCGACAAGGTCGCGTATCTGAACGTGCCGTTTTTCATCGGCCGCTACGTCTTCTACTTCGCGGTGTGGTGCTTCCTGGCCCTGCGCCTCAGCGCCTGGTCGGCCGAGCAGGATCGCACCGGTGATCCGGCCCTGGCGGCGAAGATGACGGCGCTGTCGGCCGGCGGCCTCCTCGTGTGGGGGCTCACCGTGACCTTCGCGGTGGTCGACTGGACGATGTCGGTCAACCCGCACTGGTTCTCGACCATGTGGGGTCTGCTCTACGTCGTCGGCTTCGGGCTGTCGGCGCTCGCCTTCGCCATCTTCATGCTGGCGCGGCTGGCGCAGGAGCAGCCGATGGCGCAGGTGGTGAACCCCTCCCACTTCCACGACCTCGGCAAGTTCCTGTTCGCCTTCATCATGCTGTGGGCGTACCTTTCGTTCTCGCAGTTCCTCATCATCTACTCGGCCAACACCCAGGAAGAGATTCCGCACTACTGGGTGCGCTCGCAGCACGGCTGGCAGTGGGTCGGCTGGACGCTGGTCGTCTTCCACTTCATCCTGCCCTACGTGCTGCTGTTGGCTCGCGACATCAAGCGCGACTGGAGCCGCGTCAGCAAGATCGCGCTCTGGATGATCGGCATCCGCGTGGTCGACTACTACTGGCACGTCGCGCCGGAGTTCCACACCGACGGTCTGTCGGTCGGCCTCATGGACATCGCACTGCCGATCGCGCTCGGCGGCGTCTTCGTGATGCTGTTCGCGATGCAGCTCAAGGGCCGCCCGCTGCTTCCCCTCCAGGACCAGGGACTGGCGAAGACGCTCACGCATCACACGCACTAGGGGGCTGGGGACTAGGGGCTGGGGGCTGGGGCTCGACAAGAGCTTCCCCCCCGTAGAACCGGACACGATATGTCGAACGACGCGGATCTCGAATACGGACCAACGCCACCAGGGGCGGAGTACGAACACACGGACATCGATCCCGGTATCGGCTACCGGTTCGGCGTGTGGCTCGCCGTGTCGATGGCGATCGGCGCCGGCATCGTCTACGGCACCTACTCGTTCCTGGAGCGCCGCGGCGATGCGCAGGACGTCGCGGCCCGCCGCTACCCGCTCGCGCAGGGCGTGTCGCAGGCACCGCCGGCGCCTCGGCTGCAGACCCAGCCCTTCAAGGACGTCTTCCAGTTGAAGACCGAACAGCGCGCGCAACTGCACGGCTACGGCTGGGTGGACAAGGCCAACGGGGTCGTCCACATCCCGATCGAACGCGCGATGACGCTGACGCTCGAGCGCGGTCTGCCGGCGCGCGCCGGCGGGTCGGCCGCGCCCACGATGGTGGTCCAGGATTCGTCGGCCGGCCGCACGTCGGCGCCGAGGTAACAGGCACGCCATGAACGCCTTCACCCGATACGTCCTCGCGCCCGCGGCTCTTGCCGTGATGGCCGGCGTGTCGGTGTTCGCCCAGGCCGACGCGCCCGGTCTCCGGCCGGCGTCGGCGCCGCCGTCCAACGCCATGCCCGCGGCCCTGCAGCAGGTGAAGTTCGACCAGAAGCTCGACCAGCAACTGCCGCTCGATGCCGCGTTCAAGGACGAACACGGTAAGGCGGTGCGCCTCGGCGACTACTTCGGCACCCGGCCGGTCATCGTGGCGTTCGTGTATTACGAGTGTCCGATGCTCTGCAACCAGATCCTGAACGGACTGGTGAGCGGCATCGGCGTGCTCGACCAGACGGTGGGCAGCGACTTCGACGTCGTCGCCATCAGCTTCGATGCCCGCGAGACCCCGGTGCAGGCCGCCGCCAAGAAGGCGACCTACCTGGATCGCTATCAGCGTCCGGGCACCGAGCGCGGCTGGCACTTCCTCACCGGCGACGAAGCCGCCATCAAGCGCGTCACCGATACCGCCGGCTTCCAGTTTGCCTGGGACCCGGCCACGCAGCAGTTCGCGCATGCGAGCGGCGTCATCGTCACTACGCCCGAGGGCAAGCTGTCACGCTATCTCTTCGGCATCGAATATCCGCCGCGCGACCTGAAGTTCGCGCTGATGGAGTCGTCGGCGGGCAAGATCGGATCGGTGGTCGATCAGGTGTTGCTCTACTGCTATCACTATGAACCCGCCACGGGGTCGTACAGCCTCGCGGCCATGAACGCCGTCAGAATGGGCGGCGTCGTCACGATGGTGGCGCTGCTCGGGTTCATCGCGATTTCGCTCAGGCGCGATGGCCGCGCCGAAGCTGGGCACTGAGTCTTATGGGTGGTATTCCGCTGTTTCCAGAGGCTGCCTCGACCTTCGCTTCGGAGGTCGACGCGCTCTATCTCTTCATCGTCGCCGTCTCGGCGTTTTTCACGGTGGCCATCTCGGCGGCTGTCGTGTTCTTCGCCTTCCGGTACCGCCGCAGGCATCCGGAGCAGATCGGCGCGCACATCGAGGGGTCGCTGCCCCTCGAGCTGCTGTGGTCGATCATCCCGACCATCATCTCGATGGTGATGTTCGCCTGGGGCGCCAAGCTGTTCTACGAGATACGGCGCGCGCCTGCCGAGTCCATGCAGATCTATGCGGTGGGCAAGCAGTGGATGTGGAAGTTCCAGCACACCGGCGGCCAGCGCGAGATCAACGAGCTGCACGTGCCGGTGGGGCGCCCCATCAAGGTGCTGGTGACCTCGGAGGACGTGCTGCACGACCTCTACTTCCCGGCGTTCCGCACCAAGATCGACGCCATCCCCGGCCGTTACCAGCCGCTGTGGTTCGAAGCCACCAAGCCGGGCAGGTACCACATCTTCTGCGCCGAATATTGCGGCACCAAACACTCGGGGATGATCGGCACGGTCATCGTGATGGAGCCGCAGCAGTACCAGGACTGGCTGGCCGGCGGCGGCACCGAAGGCACGATGGCGGAACGCGGCGCCAAGCTCTTCAACGACCTCGCCTGCAACACCTGCCATCTCGACACCGGCCAGGGCCGCGGCCCCTCGCTCAAGGACATCATCGGCACGCAGGTGGAACTGGCCGGCGGCCAGACCGCCGTGGTTGACGAGGGCTACCTGCGCGAGTCGATTCTGAACTCGCAGGCCAAGATCGTGAAGGGGTTCACCCCCCTGATGCCGACCTTCCAGGGTCTCGTCAGCGAAGAGGGCCTGGCCGCGCTCATCGAGCACATCAAGTCGCTGTCGCCCCAGGCGGGCTCGAGCGCGCCGCCGTCGGTGCCGGCCCCGGCCCCCTCAACAAGCACGCCCGCGCCGGGCGCGCCAAGGTAAGCCATGGAAACGCCCGTCTACCCAGCGCACAACTACCTGTCGAACGGCCACGGCCTCAAGTCGTGGCTGCTGACGAAAGACCACAAGCGGATCGCGGTCCTCTACCTGATCTCGATCTCGCTGTTCTTCTTCCTCGGCGGCCTGTTCGCCGTGGGCATCCGGCTCGAGCTGACGACGCCGCAGGGCGACCTGTTCCAGCCCGACACCTACAACAAGTTCTTCACGCTCCACGGCGTGATCATGGTGTTCTTCTTCCTGATCCCGTCGGTGCCGGCGGTGCTCGGCAACTTCCTCATCCCGCCGATGATCGGGGCGAAAGACCTCGCCTTCCCGCGCATCAACCTGCTCAGCTGGTACATCTACGTCGTCGGCGGCGCCTTCACGCTGGTGGCCATCATCGCCGGCGGCGTCGACACCGGCTGGACCTTCTACACGCCCTACAGCGCTGCCTCGTCGAGCACCAACGTCGTGCCGACCGCGCTCGGCGTCTTCATCTCTGGTTTCTCGTCGATTCTGACCGGCCTCAACTTCATCGTCACCATCCACCGCATGCGGGCGCCGGGCCTGCACTGGTTCAAGCTGCCGCTGTTCGTGTGGGCGCACTACGCCACCAGCCTCATCCAGGTGCTCGGCACGCCGGTCATCGCCATCACGATCATCATGCTGTTCACCGAGCGGGCCTTCGGGTTCGGCATCTTCGACCCGCAGCGCGGCGGCGATCCGGTGCTCTTCCAGCACTTCTTCTGGTTCTACTCGCACCCCGCGGTCTACATCATGGTGCTGCCGGCGATGGCGGTGATCTCCGAGGTGGTCTGCGCCTTCTCGCGGAAGAACATCTTCGGCTACAAGGCGGTCGCCTACTCCTCGCTCGGCATCGCGTTCGTCGGCTTCTTCACGTGGGGCCACCACCTCTTCGTGTCGGGCCAGTCCGCCGTGGACGCCGGCATCTTCGGCGTGCTCTCGATGTTCGTGGGCATCTTCACGGCCATCAAGGTCTTCAACTGGACCGCCACCCTGTACAGGGGATCGATCTCGTTCAAGACGCCCTTCGCCTACTTCGTGGGCTTCCTCTTCTTCCTGGTGTTCGGCGGGATGACGGGCATCGCGCTCGCGACCTTGTCGCTCGACGTCCACTGGCACGACACGTACTTCGTCGTGGCGCACTTCCACTTCATCATGGTGGGGGCGACGATGATGGCCTTCCTCGCCGCGCTCCACTACTGGCTGCCGAAGATCACCGGCCGGATGTACCCGGAGGGCTGGGGGCTCGTGGCGGCCGTGATGGTGGTGCTCGGCTTCAACTTCACGTTCATCC
>JANNIB010000418.1:0-3355 GCA_031404695.1 Acidobacteriota bacterium | reverse complement strand
GCGGGGGGGCCCACACCCCCCCGGGGTGCACCCCCCCGGCGCGCCTCCCGCGCCCTGCCCCCCCCCCCCCGCCCTGCCGCGCGCGCAAGACGGCTTCCTGCTGTCGTACCCGCGTGGCTGCATCGAGTACCGGCGCGCGCTGGGCCCGGGCGGCACCTACGGCAAGTGGCTGCGGGGCCTGCCGATCGCGGTCAAGGTCGGGCGCAGTGTCTTCATGCACGCCGGCGCGCCGCCGGAGACCACCGACAGCCTCGACGCCTTGAACACGCGGGCGCGCAACGAGATCGCGCGCATCGACCGCGTGGTCGCCAGGCTCAGCGCCGCCGGGCTCGCCGAGCCGTGGTTCCGCCTCGAGGACATCCTCGCGGTGGCCGTGGCCGAGGTGCGCTGGGTCAATGGCCTGGTCGAGACGGCCAAGGCCAAGGGCGAGGCGCCCGATCTGTCGGGCGTCGATATTCCGCTCGTGAAAGACGCGGCCGAGCTGACCGGCATCGGCGACTGGTCGCTGCTCGACGGCGACGGCCCGCTCTGGTATCGCGGCTACGCGATGGCCGACGAAACCGCGCTCGAGGCGCCGTTCACGGCCTTGCTCGCCCGTTGGGACGCCGATCGGATCGTCGTCGGACACACGGTGAACCGCGACTTCCGCGTGCACTCACGTCTGGGCGGCCGCATCTTCCTCATCGACACCGGGATGCTCACCCCGGTCTACAAGGGCATGGGCTCGGCGCTCGACTTCGCGGGCACGGCCGTGCAGGCGATCTACGGCGACGGCCGCCGGGAAGAGGTCGTGGCGCCCACGGCAGCGCCGCCGCAGCCCTGAGGCGCGTCAGGCCGGGCGGCCGGTGGCCCACGCCACCGTGCGGCGCAGGCCTTCATCGAAGGGCACGATCGGCCGGTAACCGAGCAGCGTGAACGCCTTGCTGATATCGGCCTGGGAGTCGCGGATGTCGCCGGCGCGCGGCTCCGCGTAGATCGGGTTCGTCGCGGCTGCCAGCAGCTCGCGCACCTGCGCCCACAGATCGTTCAGCGACACCCGGCCATGAGTGGCGACGTTGATGACCTGGCCGGAAACGGCCGGAGCGACGGCGGCGCGCAGCACGCCGTCGACCACGTTGGCCACGTAGGTGAAGTCGCGCGTCTGGCCGCCGTCGCCGTAGATGGTCGGCGCGCGGCCCTCACTGGCGGCCTTCACGAACAGCGAGATGACGCCCGAATAGGGCGACGACGGATCCTGCCGCGGGCCGAAGACGTTGAAGTAGCGGATGGTCACCGTCTCGAGACCGTAGAGGGTGGTGAACATCTGCAGATACTGTTCGCCCACCTGCTTCTGCAGCGCATACGGCGACAGCGGCTTGTACGCCATGTCTTCGCGCTTGGGCATCTCGAGGGCGTCACCGTAGACCGACGACGAGCCCGCGAACAGCAGGCGCTTCACGCCGGCGTCACGCGCCGCCACGAGGATGGCCAGCGTGCCGTCGATGTTGGCGTGATTGGCACTCACCGGATCGGCCACCGACCGCGGCACCGACGGCATCGCCGCCTGGTGCAGCACGAAGTCGATGCCCTCGCAGGCGCGGCGCGCCAGGCCGTGATCCGCGACGTCGCCTTCGAGGAACTCCGGCACCGGCGCGCCGGCCGCGGCGGCCGCCGCCTCGAGATTGGCGCGCTTGCCGGTGCTCAGGTTGTCGAGCACGCGGACCGTCTCGCCGCGTCGCAGCAGCTCTTCGACCAGATGCGAGCCGATGAAGCCGGCCCCGCCGGTCACGAGGTAACGCGCCATTACTGCGGCCAGCCTTCCTTCGGAAGCCCCGGAATCAGCTTCAGAGCGTTCTTGTAGTAGAGCTTCTTCAGCACGTCGTCGGGCAGGCCCATGCCGTACAACTTCCAGAAGGCGTGATAGTCGCGGTAGTAGTCGAAGTACTCGTCGCTGGTTTCGAAGACCCGCCAGAAGTACGGGAACTCGTCGGGTTGGAAGCTGTCCTTGCCGAAGAGAATGCGGTCCTGATACTTGATGAAGAACTCGCGCGCGGCCCGCGGCTGACGCCCGAGTTCCGCCAGAATCGCGCCCACCTCGGTATAGACGTTCGGCATCTCGTCAAACAGCGCCGCCATCCGCGCCAGGTCGTTGGCGTGGTACGCGAAGTGCGCGGCCACGAAGGTGGTCTTCGGATGCTTCTCGAACATCCGGTTGCGCTCGGCGATGAGCTCCTCGAAGCGGGGGAACTCGCCAGCCGGGTAGCGACGATCGCGGTAGAGTGCCAGCTCGAGCCAGCGTTCGTTCTGGAAGTCGATGGTCTCGAAGAACTCCTGCGGCTCGGCGGTGTGGATGAGCACCGGCACCCCGAGGCGGCCGGCCGCCGCCCACACCGGGTCGAGTTCGGGATCGTCGATTCTGAGGCGCGTGCCATCCGCCTTGCGGTAGCGGAGACCGAACGCCTTGGAGATCTCGCCGATGCCGAGCGCGCCGGCCTTGACGTCGGCCTCGAGCTGCGCCACCGCCTTCGTGCTCCAGCCCGGACCGACGTTGCGGAAGTCGATGTCGGTGAACTGCACCATCCGGTCTTTGAAGCGGCTCGCCTTCAGGGCCGCCACCGCGCGCACCAGGCGATCGCCCTGCGCGCCGCTGGCGTTGACGAGCACGCGCAGGTTATTGGCGTCCATGCCCTTCACGACCGTGGCAAACTGATCGTCGGAGACTGGCGTCGGCTGGTGGCTGTGAATGTCGATGACCGGGAACTTCGCCCGCGGCACCGGATGCTGCGCCGTCTTGAGGGTGGTGCGCGGCTTGTACTGCGTGATGGTCGGCTCCGGGAACTCCGGCGCGCGGCCATCGCCCGGCCGTCGCATCACCGCGCCCGGGCGCGGACCGGGCTGGCCGGCCGCGGGCGCCTGGCCCTGCCCGGCGGCCCGCGGCGTCGTGCCGAGGGCGAGGAGGGCCGCCGCCGCAAACGCGGCGCCGAGCCCGAGGAGTCGTATGCGCATGGTGATGAGTGCCTCGCGAGCTGCCGAACGTGAAAGGCCGCAGTGACCCTGTAAGCCGAATTCTGTCCGCCGTCGCTCCCGGCGCTTGCGCGCCGCGAGCTCTGGCGAGATGACCATTCCTCTAGGCCCGTCATTACTGACGGACTCGAGCGACCTACCCGGAAGCGTCGATCGGACGGGCCGTCCGAATGGCCGAAGCCAAGCGCTTCCCTATTTGGTCTTGCTCCGTGCGGGGTTTTGCCTGCCACGCCTGTTGCCAGACGCGCGGTGCGCTCTTACCGCACCTTTTCACCCTTACCCGCCTTCGCCCTCCGTCCTTCGGACTACGGGCTACGGCGAGGCAAGCCCTGTCGGCGACACCGCCGGTGAC
>JANNIB010000417.1:0-4978 GCA_031404695.1 Acidobacteriota bacterium | reverse complement strand
CGGGCTCACGGTGGAGTTCATGCCGCTGCCTCCCGACCTGCCGATCCCCACGCCGCAGCCGCCGGTGGTGCAGTTCATGCCGCCGCCCCAGCGCGCGCGGTAAGGCCTCGCCCAGCGGCGTTGCGACGCGGCCCCGCCTGGGCTACTGTGGAGGGGATGCCCAGCCACGACCAAGGGGGTTGATGTGCGAGTCCGTTCACTTTCCCACACACTGCTGGCGCTCGGGTTCCTTGCGAGCACCCTGGCGGCGTCGTGCGCGTCGTCGCCCACCGAGCCCGGGGCGATCACGGCGAATGACGTGCCCGCGGCGGCGGCGCCAACGATGACGAAGATCACACCTGCATCCGGGCCGGTTGGTACTCAGGTCACCATCACCGGCAGCGGCTTCGCGGCGCGCGGCAACACCGTGAAGTTCGGCACCGGCTACGTCAAGAACCTCGATTCGGCCGATGGCACGACGCTGCGCTTCACGATCCCCGAGGGACTCGACCTGTGCGAGCCCAACTCGCTGCGCCCCTGCCCCGGGGCGTATCCGGCGGTCAGCCCGGGCGACTACGCGGTGACGGTCATGGTCGACAAGGAAGCCGGCAACCCGATCACCTTCACGGTGACGCGCTAGACGCCGCGCTCAGGGATCAGGACCGGGTCTCGTGACGGTCGTCCTCGACACAGCCATTGAGAGACTGCAAGTTGTTGACCTGAACAACGACTCTACGACGCCTTCCGGCGTTCACGGACCATCGCTTGCTGCAGATCCCAATCGGCCTGCAGGCGCATCCACAGCTGCGGCGACGTCTTCAGGAACCTTCCGAGGCGGAGGGCGGTGTCGGCGGTGATGCCCCGTTTTCCGAGCACGAGCTCGTTGAGTCGGTTGAGAGACACGCCGAGCTGCTTCGCGGCCTCAACCTGACCGACGCCGAGGGGCTTCAGGTACTCCTCGAGCAGCAGCTCTCCGGGGTGAATAGCCGGGCCGAGCCAACTCGCGTCCCTAGTGATAGTCCTCGACGTCGACTTCGTAGGCATGGCCACTCTCCCACTGAAACGTGATGCGGTACTGATCGTTCACGCGAATACTGTGCCGGCCGGAACGGTCGCCCTTCAAGGCTTCGAGACGGTTCCCCGCCGGCACGAGCAGATCGTCAAGACGCGCCGCCGCATCGAGCAGCTTGAGCTTCCGCTGGACACCCCGCCACAACGCCTGTGGAATCCGTCTGGCCGCTCGGGTGTTGCGCAGCCGGAACAGGTCGGCGGCCGTATCGTCGCGGAACGATTGAATCACACGAGAGCCAGACTACACGTGTATTATGTAATTCGTCAAGGACGGCGTACAGCGTAGCCTACTGGGCGACACGAGCCGGCTGGCAGCTCCGAAAAACTCCACGGACGGCGGCCGGGCGTTGCCCGCAAGGACTTTCGCCTCCGACGAACCCGGTACGCTTCAAGCGTCAAGGCATCGACATCGCGGTACGGGACGCTAAGCGTCGAGCAGCGCCGCGCGGAAGACCTCCAGGTAGTGCTGGTAGGCCTCCGGCGCCGCCTCGAGCAGCGCCCGCATCGCGTCGTCGGGCGCCGACGTCACGCCGCTAGCGAGCGTCTTCTCGACGTGTCGGGGCTTGGGCCCGTGCCAGTGGACGATCGACGCCTGCGGGTTGACGCCGAAGGCAGGACGCCAGTTGAGGACGTCGGGGAGGCGGACCCAGTCCCCGTCCGGAATCGCGGAGTTGAGCGCGCCCAGGTCGAAGGTCGCTCCCGCATCTGGGAACTGGAAGAATCCATCGCGCTCCAGCACGCCCGCGATGGCCGGCAGGCGCGCCTGCATCGCCGCCACGTGCATCACCATCACGCCGGAGTTGAAGCCACGGCCCGACATCCCCGGTGCCGGCCGGCGCACATCGTCCATCTCGGCCGCTGCCGCCAGAAGGGCCGGGCGCACATCCGTGAGATGCACCGGACCGGTGAACATCACATCGCAGTCGGTAAAGAGCACGTGCTCCTGACCTCGGGCCGCCTCGGCGTCCGGGACCGCCAGACACAAATAGAACCCGCGGGCTGCCAGCGGGTCATAGCCAGTGCCCGCATTGCGCATCAGGATGTCTGCCGCCGACAGCCGCTGGCGGTTCGGCGCCACCGCGTGATGCACCGCCACCCCGCGGCGGCGAAGCCACAGTGTGAGCTCGCTGTCGCCGTCGCCGTCGTAGAGGCAGTGTGGCTCGAGGTGCGGCGCATGCGCCTGCCCGGTGACCACGGCCACCTTGACCATCTCGGTGAACCACTTCCCCGCCCCTTCGTTGAAGCCGAAGAACCACTTCACGGCCGGGCTCTCACGTTCTCGCGCGCGACGATGCGATCCGCTCACGCAGGCGCACCAGCGGGTAGTACTGCGCTATGTTGTCGAACGGACGGTCGGGGTAGAAGGCGCGCCACTGATCTCGAAGGTACTGCTCCCATTTCGCCTCGAACGCCTCGTCGAGGCGATAGTGGTCGGCGATCCACCCCTGCACGGTCGAGAACTCACTGAAGAACTGCTCGACGCGGTTGTCTTTCAGCAGCTTGCCCACGACGCTTTCGTCGTGGCGTCGGTGGTAGTTCAATTTGCGAGGCGTGTAGCAGATCTGGCCGCCGGCCAGGGCATGCGCGAAGAAGAGCCAGTCGCCGGCAATCCGCATCCCTTCGAGCTGGCGCCGGGTGGCGGCGTCGATCTCGCCCTTCCGGAACATCACGGCACTGGCGCTGAGGATGGTGTTCTTCACCCCCAGGCCGTCGTTCATCTCCTGCTCGGCTGACACCCGGTAGGCCTGCGCCCACTTCGTGGCCGATAGCGACGTGAGATACGGATTGGACGTGTAGTCGCCCACCACCGCGCTGCGCTCGTCCCACACGTCCGAGTTGGCATACGCCAGCTTCACGCGGGGGTCGCGCAACATCGGCAGCAGCGTCTCGATGAACTCGGGCTCGCAGCCATCATCGGATTCCGCGATCCAGATCACGTCGGCGCGCGCCAGATCGATGCCCTTCAGCCACTGCGCGAAGGTGGATCCGGAATTCTGCGCGTTCTCGACCACCCGCACGTCGGCGCGGTCGCGGTAGTCGGCGATCACCTGCAGGCTGTCGTCGGACGAGGCGTCGTCGAGCACGATCACCTCGAGGTCGCCGAAGGTCTGCGCGAAGATGCTGTCGAGGCGCTGTCGCAGATAGCGCCCGTGGTTGTAGTTGGGCACGACCACCGACACGGCCGGCGCCTTGCCGGCCACGGTGCGGCACACCGAGAGCAAATGTGGGGCCGTGAAGTCCGTGGTGAAGCGCGACAGCACCTTCCGGCGCCCCTGCGCGCCCAGGGCCTGCCGGCGCGGTTCGTCGGCGCACAGCGCCGCCACGGCTGCGGCCATCGCGTCCACATCTGCGAACGGCACGACGACGCCGGCGTCGGCCTCCACGAACGTGGGCATGCCGCCGGCGTCGGCGAAGCAGACGACCGGCACGCCGCACTCGGCCGCTTCGAGGGCCACGAGCGGGAACGGATCCTCGCGCGAGGTGACCAGGAACACGTCGGCGGCCCGCAGGTACGGCCGCGCATCGTTCTGCACGCCCAGGAAGGTCACGGGCGGCGCGTCAGCAGACTGGAGCCGTGCCAGATGATCCGCCCACGCACCGTGCGCCGCGTCGCGCTCGTCGGCCGGGAAGTCGCCGACCCAGTAAAGATGGACATCGCCATGGCCCTGCTGCTGCAGCCGGCGCGCCACCTCGATGAACAGGTCGGCGCCTTTGCGGAACGGCATCCCGAGGCCGCAGCCCATCACAATTGTCTTGTCGGCCGCCAGACCGAGCTGCGCACGCAGTGACGCGCGCTCGTGCTCGCCGGGGGCCGCCGAATCGGCGCCGCGGCCGATCGAGGCGTGTACGGTCGAGACTATCCGTGGCGCCACGCCGTGGGTGGCCATCAGATTGGCGCGCACGGGCTCGGAGCAGGCAATGAAGTGCGACGACAGCGCGAGCACGTCGTCGAACCACGCCGACGCGTATCGCGCGATGCTGGTTTCCAATTCGTGCACGTGCGTCACGATCGGGGCATGGAGCCTGTGGAGGGCCGCGTAGGCGCGCCCGGAGGCCACCGAGTTGCCGTAGACGAGCGCCGGTGAGCCGCCGCAGAAGTTGAGCACCTGCCCGGTGACGTCGCGGTCACCCGCTTGTCGGGCCTGCGCCTCCAGGTCGGACATCACCGCGGTGTCGGCCAGCTCCTGGAAGCGCGGCAGCCACTCGCCCGCCGCCAGGCACAACACTTTGAGGCGCACGGCGGTGTGCTGCTTCAGCCACGCCAGGTACTCGAGCAGCACGAGCTGCGCGCCGCCGCGACAGGCGTCGTGCGACACCACCAGCATGGTCCAGTCGCGTTGCAGGCCCTGCAGCACCCGGGCCGTCGTGTCGAGATAGGCGTAACCGAACCGCCGGTCGGGCTCCAGATGCGCGCCTTCGGCCCACTCGTTCCAGGCGTTCACGAACACAAGGCGCTTGTCGGGGTCGGGCTCGGCCAGGGTGGCCCGGCACGCCGCGTCGAGCCAGCGTCCGTACGAGGCCGGCGACGAGAACGCATACGTGGCGCCGTTGCCCGGCCGGCGTGGTTCGTTGTCGAACCCGGGGCACACGGCCCGGAAGCGGGTGTAGGGCGGTCGGGCGCTGTCGAGCCGCCCGCGCCACATGTCTTCGTAGCGATACACCGCCCCGGCATACGCCGGATTCACGAGCGCGAGGTCTGAGGTGATTTCGCCGGTCAGGGCGCGCCCGCCGGGGTTGGGCGGGAACTCCACCGCGGCATCGAAGCCGATCGTGACCGGGTCCACGGTGTCGAACGCCTCGGTGGCGACGAGATACGGGTCGGGCAGCCCCACCTGGCGGCAGTGGTCGCGCCACCGGGCGGCCGTGGCCGCCGGATCGGGCAGCAGCATCGGGCGATACACCAGCACGATGGGCCGGCCGTGAAGGC
>JANNIB010000416.1:0-3509 GCA_031404695.1 Acidobacteriota bacterium | reverse complement strand
GCGGACCTCTGCCACCCACTCGCCCAGGCGGGGTGTGGGCCAGTGGCGGATCACGCCGCCGTGCATGGCGGGTTGCGGGCGAGCCGGCGCCACCACCTCCCACGCCGCCAGCTGCTGCGCCACAGCCGTCGCGCAGAAGGGACTGCCGGCCGGTCCCGGCTGCGCCCGTGCAGCAGCACCGATCATGCCGGCGGCCACCGCGCCGGCCAGCCATCCCGTGAGGCGCGCGGCCATGAGGGCAGTGTGGCACGGACGCGACTCGATACCGGGGCGGGACCGTGGACGCCCGCGGCGCGGACAAGTGGATGGCGGGAGGCGACGGGAGGCGACGGGAGGGAGGGGCCGGCACGGGCCGGCCCCCCGGGACATCAGTCCCTGACTGGTCAGCGGACCGGCACGCCGTGGGACGCGGTCTCGCCCTCGAACTGGAACTCCGACAATGCCTTGATCGCCGGGTTGATCGTGGGCTTGAGCACGACGGTCGCCTGCGGCGCTGCCGGCCGTTCGAGGTGGGTGCAGTGGAAGGTCACCACCGGCGCCCGCAGGTCGTCGGCTTCGTAGATGTAGGTGCACGGCTCGCCACGCGCCATGCGCTCGTCGTCGTGTTCGATGACGTACTTGCCCATCAGCACGGTGCCGCCGACCCGGACGGGATCACGGAACAGGACGTCGATGTACTTGACCGCCACGGGACTTGCGAGACCGAGTCCGGCCATGGCCACCAGGGGATCGTCCGCCGGCGTGCCGTGATCGCAGCAGGCCATCGGCGTGGCAGCCGCGGCCGCCATCGGCATCTTGTGGTCCGCGCAGCAGCCCGCCTTCGGCGCCGCCGGGGCGGCATGCGCCGCGTGTTCGTCCTGAGTCGCCTGCATGGCCTGGCCCCCGCAGCATTGGGCTGCGGCCTGGCCCACGGGCAGCAGGAAGGCCGTCACTAGGGTCGCGCCGAAAAGCAGTGTCCGCATGGTCACCCTCCTCTGATCTCTCAATGGCGTGGTGCACTGCGAAACGCGTGCCGGGGCACTCCGGTCGATTGGCTAGCCGGGGCCGGCGTGCCCGGAGCAGCCGTGCGGAAACTTCCGCGGTCCCCGGGGCCCGGGGCCCGCCCGACGCAGGGTCCGCGGGTCAGGCGGCGGGCGGGCGCCGCTCGATGGCACGGATCTTCAGCAGCAACGCGGCCACGACCACCAGGATGGCGACCATCGAGACCGCCAGCCCCTGGCGCCTGAACGCCAGCTCGCGGAAGCCCGCATCGGTGGCGGCGTCCACGCCCTCGGCGAGCGTCAGGCCCTCGGCCGCCACCTTGGCCACGGCCTCTTCGCGGAACGTGTGCACCTCGGTGCGGGTGAGCACGAGGTGATTGCGCGCCTCGCGCAGGCGCAGCTCGTGTTCCCCCACTTCGAGGCCGGCGTTACGCACTTGCGCCAGCCGCGTGTCGGCCCGGTCGACGGCCGCGCGCAGCGTCTCGATCCGGACGCGCATGCCGGTGGCGGCCCGGGCGCCGGCGTCGTCGGCATGGCAGGTCGCGCAGAGAGCGCCGTCAGCCGCGCTCAGCATCGCGTCGGTCGGCTCGACGATCCGGTGGTTGTCGTGGCACTCGATGCAGCCGCGCTCGAAGACGTCCTTGTGCGGGCTGAGGGCGAACTTCTCGGCGAATACCGCGTGACACGTTCCGCACACGTTCACGACCGCACCGGCACCGGGCGGCGCCGCGCCGTGATTGCCGTGGCAGTCGTTGCAGGTCGGCGCCGACAGATCCTGCCGCTCGGTGAGGGCGGCATAGTGCACGCTGCCTTTGTAGGCTTCGAACTGCGTCGTCGGCAGCGGCCCGCTCGGGGTCTGATAGCCGGCCATGTGCGCGGGGTCGGCGTGGCACATCGCGCACGTCGTCGCCACGTTCAGCGGATACACCGGCGACTTGGCGTCCGACACCTTGCGCACGCCGTGCCCGCCATGGCAGTTGACGCAGGTCGCCACCTTCGTATCGCCGGCGGCCAGGCGCTGCCCGTGCACGCTGGTCGCGTACTCGGCAGCCTGGTCGATGCGCTGCGCCGGCGCGAAGGTGCGCATGATGCCGGCATCGGCGTGGCAGCGGGCGCAGGTCGTGATGACGGCGCTGCCGGTCGGCACTGCCAGGTAGCCTTTGCGTGCGTCGTGTGCGGCGGCGCGGTCGGTGACCGCCGGATCGCCGCCGTGGCAGTCGGCGCAGATGAAGCCACGGCTGCCGTGCACGTCGGCGGCGACGTCGCGGGCCGCGACCTCGTCCGGGAGCCCGGCATGACAGGTCGCGCACTGGTTGACCGTGCCGGCTGGGGCCGCCGCGGTCTGCGCCGAGGCGGACGCCGCGCCGAGGAGGAGGGCCGCCGCGAGAGCGTATCGTTCAGGCCGCCACATAGCCCACCACCGTCATGACGACCAGGTACACCAGGGCGACGACCCCGATGGCCGTGATCAGGGGACTGGATTCGTCTCGCGACGAACGTCGATCGAGGAAGGGCAGCCCCAGCAGGGCCACCATGGCCACGCCCATGCCGAGCACGCCGAGCAGCTCGCCCTCGAGGCCGAGGATGTGCGCCGGCAGCAGCTTGAGGGTCTGGAACGCCGCGAGGAAGTACCACTCCGGCCGGATGCCCGCCGGCACCGGGGCGAACGGATCGGCCTTTACGCCTAGTTCCCACGGCGAGAAGGCGGCTAGCGCCGCCAGCACGGCCAGCGCCAGGTACCAGCCGACCAGCTCGCGCAGCAGGAAGTTGGGGACGAACTTCAGCCGCGGCGGCGTCTCGCCAGGCCTGAGCCGGCGCAGGACGCCGATGGGCACGCTCATGCCCTGACGCTGGATGAGCAGCAGGTGCATCCCCGCCAGCACGGTCAGCAGCGCCGGGAGAATCGCCACGTGCAGCCCGAAGAAACGGGAGAGCGTCGCGCCGGTCACATCGTCGCCGCCGCGCAGGAAGCGCTGCAGGCCCTCGCCGACGAGCGGGATCGAGCCCGGGATGCCGGTGCCGACCTTGGTGGCGAAGAACGCCAGTTCGTTCCATGGCAGCAGGTAGCCGCTGAAGCCGAACCCGAGCAGCAGGAAGAGCAGCAGCACGCCGCTGATCCAGGTCAGCTCACGCGGCCGGCGGTAGGCGCGCAGGAACAGCACGCTGAAGAGATGCGCGAAGGCGACGCCGACCACGAGATTCGCCGACCAGCTGTGAACGTTGCGGATCAGCCAGCCGAACTCGACGCGCGTCACGATGAACTGGACGCTCTCATAGGCTTCGTCGGCGCTCGGCCGGTAGTAGAGCAACAGCAGGATGCCCGTCACGACCTGCACGCCGAGCAGGAAAAGCGTGAGGCCGCCGAGGTAGTACCACACCGACTGCGGGTGCACCGGCACGTACTTCTCGTCGATGAGGTGGCGGATGCCGCCGAGGTCGACGCGTTCTTCGAGCCAGGCGACCGAAGGACTCCACTTGGGACCCCTCCGCGGCGGCGCAGACCTAGCCGCGCGACACGACGATCTCTTC